>NZ_JBREBQ010000019.1:0-64325 GCF_052906625.1 Geobacillus sp. CCR
AAAATGAAAGTGCTCTTGCATGGGGGATCTCTCCTTTCGAATGTTGGGTGACACTTTCATTCTACTGGAGATCCGCCAGCAAGGGCTATTTTTATGCTTGATCAAGTTTATCTAGCACCACGGGTTTGAGAAACAGATCGACTTCCTAAAAAAAACTTAATGGATCCTGATTCGGTCTTGTTGTACCTTGATGAAACACATATCCGCTCTTACCATGTCTTGCGGTCCACATGGTCGGAAGTCGGCCGCCAAAAACAAGTGCCGACGTTCGGCCATCATGCCCACGTATCGCTGTTTGGCGCGGTCAACATCCACGATGGCGAAACGGTGCTTCATCAAACGACCGCTGCCAATGCCGCGACGTTCTTGGATTTCTTGAGAATGCTCAAACAGCGCTATTTAGACCGTCTCATGGTTTTGGTGTTGGATAACGCCCGCATTCACCATGCCAAAATGGTCAAGGAGTTTTTGCGGGAAGAAGGACAGTGTTTTCACTTTATTTACCTTCCTCCGTATTCTCCGCAACTGAACCCGATCGAACGCTTGTGGAAATGGCTGAAAGACACCGTGATCGCCAATGTGTTTCACAAAAATCGAAACGATATCGTCCAGGCCATTGCTCGGTTTGTCCACTACATCCACGAACGTCCGGAGGAAGTGCTGCAACGCTTAGGGTGTGCAGGATGAGAAGTTAACTCTTTATGTTGCATGTATATAAACACCGTGTTCCGGATTCGTTGACGTGTCCCCGTTGCCAGGCGCCGTCATCCTACCTGTACGCCAACAACGGCGGAAAAGGGCAGTACCAATGCAAAGTGTGCCAATGCCGGTTCAACCATCGAAATCGGTTCAAAAAGCAAGCGGTCTTTCGTTGCCCGCACTGCTTCCAAACGCTTGAGAAAATCAAAGAACGCAAGGACTACTACATCTACAAATGCAAGAACAACGACTGCCCGTTTTACCAAAAGAACCTTCGCCGGATGAGCCAAAAAGAACGCCAACGGTTCCAGCAGAACCCTCAAGCCTTCAAGGTGCGGTATCTGTTCCGTGAGTTTTTGTTTGACTTTCAACCATTGGCCCCATCGTCGCCGAAAAAGCCAAAGGTCGATTTGTCTCGTCTGGCGGTGTCGTCGCACACCCTCGGACTCGTGTTGACGTACTACGTTAACTATGGGATGTCCTCCAGACAGACAGCCGGAATCATGAAGGATGTGCATGGCGTGTCGATCTCCCATCAGACGGTGCTCAACTACGCCAATAGCGTCGCGCTCATGATTCAGCCATTTGTCGACCAGTTCCCGTACGAGCTGTCCGGCTCGTTCTGTGGGGATGAGACGTATATTCGCGTGAAAGGACGCTGGCATTACCTGTTTTTTATGTTTGATGCCGTGAAAAAAGTGGTGTTGTCGTATCGCGTCTCGCCCCACCGGGATGCGTTGTCGGCCATCCGCGCCATCGATGACGTCCTGCGAAAGCTGCCGTCCATCCCGGACGATTTGTCGTTCGTCGTCGACGGCAATCCCATTTACCTGCTGGCGCAGCACTTTTTTGCCCAGCACGGGATTCCGTTTGACGTCCGCCAAGTGATCGGACTGACCAATGAGGATCCGGTGTCCGAAGAGTTCCGCGCGCTCAAACAAATCATCGAGCGATTCAACCGGACGTTTAAAGGCAACTATCGGCCGACTCACGGATTTGGCGCGGAAGAAGGCTCGGTCTCCTTTGTCACGCTGTTTGTGGCGTATTTCAACTTCCTGCGCCCGCACGGTGCACTCGAAGGCCGGGTTCCTGTCGTCATCCCGGAGCTCGCCGATCTGCCCCATATGCCGGCCCGGTGGACGAAGCTGATCGCCATGGCTCAAGATTTCCTCCAACAAGAGGCAGCCTAACTTTTTTGTCCGCCGGAGCCCATGGATCAGAAGAACAGCCGGATTCGGCGAAGCGAACCCTTGACCAACCGAACCTCGTCAAAGGTAAAATTCGGTAAGGGCAAGGGCGGCTTTCCTATGCCCTCTTTTTTGTCCCCGTCGCCCTTGACGTCCCTTTCACACCTTTGGCGGGTGTTGGTCAAGGGCGAATCCGGCTCCAAGGATGCCTTACGATGCTCCATGGGATGGCGGATGTGGAGTTTTCATAAAACTTTTGACGCTACCTAAGTTATTACCTCAATAGATTAATTAATCTTTGTAAAAACAGCGGGCCTCCACTCGGAAGCCCGCCTTTTTCCATTGTTTACACCGTCGGTTTTTCCGTTGTCACATACGTCCCAGCGATAAAATCGTGAATCGACCGTTTGTCTTCTCTTGCAGCTACCATAATCGCACTAATAATGAGACCAATGCCAAACGTGATAAAGTATACGAGTCCGCCAACGAACGAGCGCAAAAACATCGTGCCGACCCCAACTTTTCCGCCGTTGACTTTCGCAATCCGGATGCCAAGCATCCGCTTGCCGACCGTATATCCGTACCAAACAGCCGGAACGATTAACGCGTAAAGGATGTTCGCTAATGACGTAAACCAGTTCGTTTCCCAACTGCCAGTGATGAAATAGCCGATGATCGAAATCGGAATGCCAACGACAATCGCATCCAACAAGTTAGCCAACAGCCGCTTCCAAAATCCAGCCGGATTCGTCACCGCCATATGTCTTCCCTCCTGTTGCCTTTTCTATATTGTATTCGCAATCAACAGCGTAATTGTCTTTATTTTAACCTGAATTGTGGAAAGGAATCTATACTATAGTTTGGTGTTTGCCGCCATTATTGGGCGGCAGGAGTGAATGCGTCTTTTCACGATCCGTAAAAAAGATAGCCCAAAAGGCCATTTTTGCAACCGAGACACAGTTGGCTGCCGTGCCGTTTCATACATAAAGAAAAAGCAGCTTGTGAAGCGGATCGATCATCCGAATACAGGCGGCTTTTCCCCTCGTTTAGCCAAGCTTGGCCACCACCGCCGAAAAATCGTCCGGAAGCGGCCCTTTTTGCGCAAAATGGCGGCGCAGATGGTCCAAAAGCACCTGCTCGTCCAATAAAATATGCGGCGTTAGCGCATCGCGGAACGCTTCAATCTTTTGCCGAACGGATCCCGCCCCCCCTTCAATCGCCCCGTCGGAATACAACACAAGCGTCGCCCCCGGCTCGTAGCGCAACCGGCCGCTGTCGACAAAAAGGCGCGGAAGCAGCCCGATCGGCGCGCAGCCGCGGTCCAACTCCGCCACCGTTCCGTCCGGTTGGAACAAAAACCCCGGCGGATGGCCGGCTGATGCATATTCAATCATCCGTTCCTTGACATCCACAAGAACATACACGGCGGTGAAATAATACGTCATCCGCCCGTTTTCATGGTACAACTGGCGCATATGGCGGTTCAACTCGCGAAACACTTCCGTCGGAACGATCCCTTTGCGGATGACGCCGTTTAAGAGCGAGCGGACCGACATGCAAATGAGTGAAGCCGCTGCCCCATGACCCATCACATCCATTAAAAAAATGCCGTACCGCTGTTTGTCGATCGGATACCAGGCGTACATATCGCCCCCCAGCTCCCGTGATGGGATGTACGTTCCGGCAATCTGGATTCCTTTGGCCGACAACGGCTTGCTCAACACGCGCTTTTGCACCTCGCGGGCCAGCCGCAAGTCATCTTTCATCGCTGCGATGTATGGGTTCTCATAAGTTGGACCGGCAAATAAAAACAAGTAAAAAGCGATTCCTCCATCATGGCCAGGCACAGCCCGCACCGTCGTCTGCCTGACATAGACCGAACCGTTTTTCCGCCGCCAGCGCACCCACCCCCTCCATTCTCCACTTTCCCCAGTTCCCGCTTGAATCACCTCATAAAGCCAGGCCTCGTAATAACCCGCGTAAAGCGTATGCAGCGGCTGACCGACAATCTCTACACCATGGCCAGTGATTTTTGTGAACGCCGGATTGACAAACTGAACGACAAACTGGCCATCGGTTACGAGCATCGCCTGTTCCATCGCTTTGTACACTTGTTCAGCGAGCTGCCGTTCATTCTCGTTTCGCTTTGCTTCTGTCAGATCAGCGACAACTCCGCTGACGAGCCTCACTTCCCCGAATTGGCCAAGCACAGGAAACGTCCGTTCAAGCACCCAGCGGACGGAGCCATCCCGCTGATTGATGATGCGATACGTTTGGGCACCCGCATCCGCCCCCGAAAGAAGCGACCATTTTCTTTCCGCCTTGGCGCGGTCATCCGGGTAGGACACTTTTGCCCATATGTCTTGATCGCGGTAAAAGTCGTCCGGAGGCAGGCCGTACAGCTGCTCGCATGATGACGAAATGAACAAGAGCCGCCTTTGTTCCGGCGCTGCGAGCCAATACACATAATCGCCCGGCCCAACGAATACATTCATTTTTTCCAAGCCGAGAAGCAACTCTCGCCACGCGAGGTGGTCATAACGTTGAACATGTTCCCAAAACCCATCCACCATAGAACGTCATTCTCCACTGAAATAATCCATGGCTTCCTTCTCTGTGGCAAATAGTTTGATAAACGAAGAAAATTTGACGATATGGAAAATTTCTGCAAGCGACCCTTCCACTCCGGCAATGACCAACTCTTTTTGTCGGGCTCTCGCCGCCATGACGCTGTCAGCGATGACCCCGAGTCCGGCGCTGTTAATGTATTTGACCCCCTCCATGTTGACGATCAATTGATCCGCCTGTTTGTCCAGCAACTTTTCCAGCGCTTGACGGAACGATTCGACATTGTTTAAGGTAATATCTTCTGCCCATGTCAGCGTGCAAATTGCCCCTTGTTTTGTCTCCATCTTGTTTCCTCCAATAGTCACTCTTTTTTTTTGCATTTGCACATGCAAAACAAGACGTTGTTTCCCGCTTGCTTCACGTATACATCGTCGACGATATGGGTGATCAGCTGCAGCCCCCTGCCGCGCGGCCCAGTGTTGACGACATCAGTTTGGGCTACGGAGAAGCATCCTCCTCGCTGTTTGACAATGATCATAAACTGTCTCGCATCAATTTTCCAAAATATCCTAAATGGCAGTTTTCTCGTTTTTTGACAATATTCATACGCATTCGTGCACGCTTCCTCTGTCGCGAGCCGAAGAAAAAGGCAATCGCGCGGCAAAAACCCCATTCTCTTCGCCAGTTCCTCGGTAATGTCCATCGCTTTTAAAATGTCCGCCGTTTTCACGATCGCCATCGTTCGGATCATGGCCTTGGGCTTCATCGGCATTCCCCTATCCTTGTTATGCTTATGCGCCGGCCAAAGCAACATGGCAGCTTTTCCACTATCCCACGTTCCAGCGCTGGGGAAAACGGATTCGAATGCTATTTTTCTCCTTTATTGTTCCATCTATCGAAAAATAGTTCTTATTTACTACAACTAATTATAATACAAAATGGGGTTCATTCCAATTTCCTACATCCAAAAAAAAAAGACATCATGGCACCCATCGTCCAATGATGTCCCCTTAGCGGCGCTGCCGGCGGTGGTTTAGTTGATACACAAGGGCGATCAACTGCGACCGGTCATTGACGCCAATTTTTTGAAAAATGTTCGTAATATGATTTTTCACGGTATGGACGCTAATGAACAACCGTTCTGAAATTTCGCGGTTGCTGCAGCCTTGAATGAGCAGCTCCAATACATCCATCTCCCGGGCTGTCAACTGCTCGGACAGCATGTCGATATTGACCGTCCCATCATTCCCACCGTGGGCCTTGCCGCTAATCATCATCACACCAATCGCGGCCAGCGCCGTCATATACACTTCCGCCTCTTTCGCTTCCCTTCCTTTCTTTATATGAACGGCGAGAACGCCATAGCGGCCATCGCCGACGAAAAACGGCACTTCCATCACCGATTTGCCCTCGACATCAAGCAACGCCGGCACCTCGCTTTTCGCCTTCTCGCCGTGACAGCCATAGCGACGGCAGACATCATCCCGATAACGAACGGCCATTTCTACGTCCATCGCTCCTTCGTGGACAACGGCTGTTTGGCCATCGCTAGACCATACCACGCAGACGAAATCGCCGTAAGCGAGCTCCGCGGCGAATTCGGCCATCATCCGGATGATTTCTTCCTCGTTCTGCACCATACGCATGGCCCGTCCAATTTCCATCAACATCGAAAGGCGCATCAAATGGCGGTCCATTTTCATATCGGCCTCTGTACATTTAGCCAGAAGCAGCCAATGTTGAACGAGGGCGGAGCCGACCGAACGAAGCGCCGCTGGCAGTGAAGAGGCCGCCTCGCTGCCGATCATGACCCATCCTTCCATTGTTTTCCCGTACATCGCCGGATACGCAATCATCGCTTTCGGGCGGATGCCATGGCGGACAAAAAAGGAAAAGCGTGGATCCAAAGCGGCATCTTGAACGTAAACCGAACGAAGCGGCGGCTTCGAAGACGAAAGCGGCGGAAACAACGCATCGATCATCTTGCCGCGCAGCTTTCCGGCCTTTTCCCCGCTTGCCGCCGCCACCATCCATCCTTGCGGACACTTGGCGATATACAACGCCATATCGACGCGTTCATCGAACGCCCGCAACTCAAAAAGCAGCTTGTCCACGTCCGCTAGGGCGGAGCTGTCCGTGACCACTGCTTCGAGCCGTTTTCCGTATTCACAGCATTGCTGCTTGCGGCGCTCGCCGCTGATTAATTCCCCGCATATGACCGCCATCTTTTCTATATCTTTTAACTTCGCTTCGACTGCCCGCGCCGGCAGCGCCACCGATCGTTCGATGGCTGACACCCACTTTCCGCCGGCTGCCAGCGGCTGTTCGCAAATGAGCCATTTCGTCTCTTCCTCGATAAACACGCCCGCCCAAATCCAATATTCCGCCTTCTCATCGACAAACACGGGAGCGACGATGCTTTTCATGCCAAAACGCCCGACCGGTACGACCGATGGACGCTGCCATCCGTCAATAACAAGTTCTCGCGGGCAGAAAAACGATGGCGCTTCCCTTTCAGCTGCAAACAAAACGAGCTCCGCCAGCTCGGTCATATTCGATACTTTCGTCACGGGAGCGCCGTGATCATCGACGATAAGCATGCTCAACTCCGTCAATGCCGCGTATGCATCTTGAATATATTGCAACGATTCACGGATCACCACGCCTTCAACTCTCCTACAACTCGTTTTTACCCCTATCTATTATGGACAAATAACTGGCAAGAAATCAAGCTTTAACCCCTGCGACAGCAAAAACAAACCGGCGCCGGCGGCCCGCACGAGATAGCGGGCGCCGCGCCGGAAAAGAGTTTTTGCGCCAAACAGAGCGCACCATCAAGAACAGGCCCAAGCATTTCGGGCAGCTTGGAAATGAACATCACCAATCGATGCACAATTCAAGAGCATGGAGACAATCAGCCAGTTGCCGCTTAATCTCCGCCAGCGCTTCCTCCGTCTTCGCTTCTGCGCGTAAGACGAGAATCGGCTGCGTGTTCGACGGCCGCACCAACCCCCAGCCTTCCGGGAACTGGATGCGGGCGCCATCGACGTCAACAACCGGATAGCGGCCAGCGAACCGGTTTTTCACCGCAGCAATGGCAGCTGGTTTTTTCTCTTCCGGACAAGCAACTCGCGTCTCCGGCGTCGCCGCGTACCGCGGCACATCGGCAAACCACTCGGACAGCGGGCGCTCATCGTGCGACAGTAATCGAAGCAGGCGCCCAGCGGCGTACAGTGCATCGTCATAGCCGTAAAACTCATCATTGAAGAACAAATGGCCAGACATTTCACCAGCAAACGGGATCTCCGGACGACGGCGCAACGTCGCTTTGACGTGCGAATGGCCGGTGCGATGGAAGAACGGTTTCCCGCCGAGCCGCTCAATTTCCTCAACAAGCGCTTGCGAACATTTCACTTCAACGGGCGCGTCGGCTCCCGGATAGCGCTTAAGAATCTCGCGCCAGAACAGCACCATCAGTTGGTCGCCCCAACGGATCGCACCCGTTTCATCCACAACCCCGATCCGATCACCGTCGCCGTCAAACGCGATGCCAAGATCAGCCTGCTCCTTGCGCACCATCTCAATCAAGGCCGTTAAGTTCTCCGGCACGACCGGGTCCGGATGATGGTTCGGAAACGTTGGATCGGATTCACAGTAAAGCGGGACGACATCGCATCCCCACTCTTTGAGCACTTGTGGCGCAATGATCGATGGGGTGCCGTTGCCGCAGTCGACGACGACCTTCAGCTTGCGCGGACCGAGTTGGATTTTCTCCTTCAACATATTGATATATGCCGGAGCAAGGTCCAACGTTTCCTCGCGCCCGCGCGCTGTTTCAGGCCGCGGCTGTTCCTGGCTGAGCCGCTCCATCGCCCGCCGCAACGCTTGGATGCGCTCGCCATAAATTGTCGTTTTTCCCATGGCGATTTTAAATCCGTTCTCATCCCCTGGGTTATGGCTGGCGGTGATGATCATGCCGCATGGAATGTTCGTGTAGTATAAGCTGTAGTAAAACATCGGCGTCGTCGAAAGCCCAATATCGACGACATCGCAGCCGCCATCGAGCAGCCCATCTTTGAGCGCCCGATGCAAGCCAGGCGATGATAGACGATTGTCATGACCGACAACCGCCCTCTTCTCGCCTTCCTTTTGCATCATGTCGGCAAAGGCCCGTCCGAGCCAATACGCGAACGACTCATCGAGCTCCTCTCCGGCTCGTCCGCGGATGTCGTATTCTTTAAACACGTGTGCCGGCCATGCGAACGGTTTCGTTGTTGACGTATTCATCGACAACCACCTCCACCGAAATCGATTGAGCGATTGCTGCTGTTAACAAGTACGACAATGTTGACTCCGCCCCCCGATTCGGGTTCGGGCCGTTCGGGCCAAGCCCGTCGCAGCAACTGCCGTCGCTTGGGTCGGCAAGCGGCGCGTTGCCGTCGTTTTGTCCGTAAAACCAAGCGAGGCAGCGGCGGACGACGCCGCGATAACGCTCGTCGTCCGTTGCCCAATACGCTTCGCGCGCCGCCAAAGCGAGCTTCATCACATCAAGCGGCTGTTGATCCCAATCGGCGCGGTAGCGGCGGCTGCACCAGCCGCGGTTGCCGACCGGACGGATGACACCTCCCGGTCCGCTCATTTTTTCAATAAGGAAAGCAAGGCTTTTTTCCGCCACTTCCTTCACCTCATCCCGAGGCGCGCGCCGATATGCCGTCCAAAGCGCCCACGGCAGCACCCCGTTGGCGTACGTCAACTCCGGCTCATACCAATACCAATCGTCGCCAGCATGCTCCCAATACGCCGCAAGCAGCCGCTGCTCAAGCCGTGCAGCCAAAGCTGCCACTTCCTCTTGATCGACGCCAAGCGGGCGTCCTTCTGTCAATAAGACGCCGCAAGTGGCCACCCCCCAGGCGACGCCGCGCAGCGAACGAAGCTCCCAAGCCGCCGGCATGGCCCGCCGCAACATATCTGCTGCCGCCTCGCGCCGCGCCGGATCGCTGAGGCGAACGTAAGCCAACGCCGTCGCCCAAAACGACCGCCCGAAGCAGTCGTCTGACGGCGTTTCCTCTTCTTTTGTCCGATCGAAGAAAAAGTTGTTATGGAACGTGCCATCATCGTTTTGCGCCCAAAGCAAAAACGCCAAATACCGGTCAAGCAAACGGTGCAGCCGCTCTTTCTCTCCTTTGTCTTCACATAGCGCCATCCATTCCAGGCACGCCCAGATGGCGCGGGCGTTGTCATCGGTCGAATAACCCTCGCGACGGCGCGGGATGCGGCCAAGGCTATGCTCAAGCAATCCGGTGTCGTCAGTCATGCGCTCGAGATGGTCGAACTTAATGACTGACGGTGCCAATGGTCTTCACCTCCCCACGTTTCGCGTCGCACATGCGCGCAAACAAGGCGACATGCTGTTCGCCGACGCGCGGCCAATGCGTGTTTGCCCCGATTTGGCGCACCTTTTCCTCCCATCGCTTCAGCGCCGCCTCGTCGGCCAACAGCTGCCCGAGCCGCTCTTCCCAGGCGGTCGTATCGCCATACGGCAACAACAGCTCTTCACAACCTTGCAACAAATCGCGCGCATGCTCATACGGCGTCGAAACGACCGGACGGCCGACGCCGACCGCATAGGCAAGCGTGCCGCTTGTGATTTGCTGCATGCCCGGGTAGGGAGTGACGTATAGGTCGCATGCCGTCAAATAATCAATCAGCTCTTCCTCGCTGAAATACCGGTCCTCCATGCGAACATGGCCATCGAGCCCGAGCCGATGAATCAACGCTTTCAGCTCATCGCGGTACGCCTCCCCTTCCCGCTTTTTCACTTCTGGGTGCGTCTGTCCGGCAATGACATACAGCGCTTCCGGCACCTTGCGCACGACGCCCGGCAATGCGGCCAAGACCGATTCAACCCCTTTGCCGCGGCTTAGAAGCCCGAACGTCAACATCACTTTGCGGCCGCTGAATCCGAGGCGGCGGCGAAGCGAATCGCGATTTTCGCTGCTTGGGCCTGGAGCACCGTGCGGAATGTAGACAATTTTTTCTTCCGGCAAGCCAAACGCTTTGACCAAATACGGGATCGCCTGCCGGTTCATGACGATGATCGCATCGCTTGCCGCCGCGATTTTCCCTTGAATCGGGCGATACGGCAACGGCGGGTCGGCAAACACCGTATGGAACGTCGTTACGAGCGGTTTTTCTAGCGCTGCGATGAAATCAAGAATGTATTCGCCCGCCTCGCCGCCGAAAATGCCAAATTCATGCTGCAGGACGACAACATCGATGTCGCTCTCATTCACCCGTTTCGCCATTTCGGCATACGCCGTGCGGTTTTGCGCCGGGAGCGGCCAATACGCCGGGTTGTGGCGATAGGCGTCATCGCCGTCGCTTTCGTTGTACAACACGATGACGCGGTCGCCATCGGACGGTCCGCGGACGCCGTCAATACTTTGCCGCAAATGTTCCGTAAACGTCGCCAGCCCGCACCGCCGCGGCGGGTACGTGCTGACGTAGGCAATTCGAATCATGCTTGCACCGCCTCCTTAAACTGGTTGATGATTGAATCCTCGAACACTTCTCCCGCCGGCGTCACCGTCCGATAGCCGAAAATGCTGTTTTGCAAACGGCTGCGGTCACGAATGACAGAGCGGTCCCAAACGATTGTCTGCGCGCAATGGACGCGGGCGCCAATTTGGCAGCGGTCGCCGATGACCGCATTTGGGCCAATGACAGCCTGCGGACCGATTTTCACGTGGTCGCCGATGAGCACAGGCGGCACAAACAAGACGCCAGACCCAATCTCCACGTTTTCACCAACAAACACGCCCGGTTGAATTTCACGTCCTTTGAGCGGAATCGGAAACTCCCGGCTCAACGCATCCCAATGCACTTGGCGGTAGCGGGCCGGCGTCCCCATATCACGCCAGTATCCGGTGCTGACGATGCCATATACACCGACATTCTTCTCGATCAGCAGCGGGAATGTTTCACGCTCGATCGACACTTCCCGCTCAGCCGGAATATAACGCATCACGTCCGGCTCGAAAATATACATGCCGGCATTGATGCGGTTCGATGGCGCTTCTTCGCGGCGCGGCTTTTCGACAAAGCGTAAAATTTGCCCACGATCGTCTTGTTCGACCACCCCATAGGAAGAAGGATCGTCTACTTCCGTTAAGACAATCGTCGCCAAACCGCCATGTTGACGATGGAAATCAAGCAGCGGGATCAATTGCGGCAAATGCACAATGTCGGCGTTAAACACGAGAAACCGTTCCTTCAGCCAGCGCTCGGCGTTTTTGATCGCCCCAGCCGTTCCGAGCGGGAACGGTTCGAGCGCGTATGTAATCTTGACGTTCCAGCGCTTCCCATCTTCGAAATAGCGACGGATCACTTCTGAACAATGATGTGCGGCGATGACAAATTCGTTGACTCCTTGGTCGCGAAGATGAACGATGAGGTGTTCAAGCCATGGCCGGTTCGCAATCGGGGCCATCGGTTTGGGGATGTTTTCGGTCAATGGACGAAGACGCGTACCTAATCCTCCTGCCAGCAACAATGCTTTCATTTCGTCATCCCTCCATATCTTTTTTTCACAAAAATAGACACCTTTTTTGACGGATGAACGAGAAAATGAAAGTAGTTCATAGATTGCTAGCACTCGGCTGCGATGGTTGCTAATAATAATATACATAATATTCCTCCTTCTATGCAAGCGAAATAATTGTCGGATGGTGTCGATGAGGAATGATTGATGCTTGCAAATTTCAAAACTTTCATTTTCTCGTTCTTCTTTTTCTTTGCGGTATAATGAGTATCGTTAATGCTATATATATGTGAGGGAGGAGGAGAATACGCCATGATTTCTTCATCATCTTTCCGTTACCATGTTGGCATTGCCGGTGCCGGCGCATTCGCTGAATTTCTCGCCGGCGCGCTCGCCCCGCTTCCTTCCTTCCATCTCGCCGCTGTCGCCGGGCGGACGGACGAAAAACGCCAGCGCGTCATCGACGCCTATCGCCGCCGTCAGGCACAGGCGGGCGACGTGCGCGAATACCGCGAAGCTGAAGAATTGATCGTTGACCCGCATGTTGACATCGTCATTCTCACCACCCCGCCGCATTTGCACGCCCCGCTTGCCAAGCGGGCGCTTGAGGAAGGCAAACATGTGTTGCTTGAAAAGCCAGGCGGCCTCACCGCCGAGGCGCTGCGGGCGAACATCCAGCTCGCCGCCCGCCAAAACCGGGCGTTGGCGGTCAATCTCGTCCTTCGCTACCACCCGCTCGCAGAAGCCGTCAAGCAACTCATCCACCGCGCGTTTCTTGGCCCAGTGGACTACGCAAGCCTTCACAACGCGGCTCACCGTGTCGCGGAAGGCCATTGGTTTTGGGACGAGCGGCGAAGCGGCGGCATCCTGATCGAGCACGGCGTCCACTTTTTTGAAGTCGGACGCGACTGGTTTGGCGAAGCGGCTTCCGCACGCGGATTCGCGTTGCGAGAACCAGACGGCACACGGCCGCGCGTCGGCGCTACGGTGATTCATGAAAGCAACGGCTGGCGCATCCCCGTCCATTATTACCACGGCTTTACGATGGACCCCGCCGCTTCGGAATCGACGCACTGGGACATTCATACGGCACGCGGGCGCATCGTGCTTGAAGGCTGGATTCCGACGCAGCTATCCGTCTCCGGCCTCGTCTCAACCGATGAGGCAGCGCATATGGACGCTTTGCTTGATGCCATTCCGAAACAACCGTCCTCCCGCGCCATCGAACAAGTCAGGCAAGCGGCCAACCGCCTGTTGCCGTCGGTTCCACGGTCAGACGCCCCGCGCATCCCGTACGAGCGCACCGTGGTGCTCTCGGACCGCCACGGGTGGTACGAAGCGATTGCCCAAACGCGCTTTCTTGATTTTTGCCGTTTGATCGAGAACCCGAGCTGGCGCGTCCTCGTCACTGCCGAAGACGCCGCCGCCGACCTCGCTTTGGCGGAAGCGTGCACCGTTGCAGATGAAGAAACCGATCCGCTCGGCATCCGTTAACACAACGAAACAAAAAGGAAAGGTGTCCCAAAAAGATCGGGGCACCTTTTTTGATTGCCGTATATAATTGTTAAAAAGCAATATATTGCGTTTCGCTTCTTGAACATCGCCCTTTGGCGTCAGACTCTTGGCGGGACGGTATCGTTCCCACCTTTTTAATTAAGAAGGACGGAACCTTTTCACCAGGCGCTCCGTATTCTCAACTGAAATCGATGACAAGGAGGAGAACTTGTTGTTCAAAAAACTGTTAAGTTCTATCGGCATCGGAGCAGCCACTGTTGATACGAAATTAGCGAAAGCGCAATATGTCCAAGGCGAAACAGTCGAAGGGATTGTCGACATTCGCGGCGGCAGCATCGAGCAGCATATCGACGAAATTTACTTAGCGTTAGTGACGACCTACCTTCGAGAAATCGATGATAAGAAACACGAGGAAAAAGCGGTGCTGGCAAGGTACAAAGTAAGCGGCTCGCTGACGATTGGGCCGAACGAAACGAAAACGATCCCGTTTCAATTCGCCTTGCCGTACGACGTGCCCGTCACGCTCGGCTCTTCGCGGGTATGGCTGCAAACCGGCCTTGACATTAAAATGGCGCTCGACCCGCAAGACCGCGACCATCTCGCCATCGAACCGCACCCGCTCGTCGCCGCGTTTCTCGAGGCAGCCCGCCAATTAGGATTCCGCCTCCACCATGTGCAGTGCGAACAAGCGCCGCGCTATTGGCAACGGCGGTTGCCGTTTGTCCAAGAGTTTGAATTCAAGCCGGCAAGTGGACCGTTCAAAGGCTGTCTTGATGAATTGGAAGCGATCTTCTTTTTGTCTGAAAACAGCGTAGAAGTCTTGCTGGAAATCGACCGCAAGGCACGTGGACTTTCTGGGTTGTTCGCAGAGGCGCTCGATATGGACGAGACGTTTGTCCGGTTCACATACGGCACAGGCGACATCCCGGCATTGCCGCAATTACTGGCAGATGCGATCCAGAAGTACAGTTAGACGGAAAAAACGAAAAGGGCCGTCCGCCATCTTTTTCCTTCCGCTTCTGAAGTTTGTAGGTGGGGCATAGGTTGCACATCTATCCCTGTAAATGATTTCTATTTGTTTCAAAAAAGGATGGCAAAAGCAATAAATCCCGTTTCTCCCTATCCGAGAAACGGGATTCCTTCCATCATGATCCCCGAACAAGCAACGCACAGCACTCGACATGGGCCGTATGCGGAAACATGTCCACCGGCTGGACGGTTTTCAATGTATAGCCGAACGGGACTAGCTCCGTAATGTCTGACGCAAACGTCTCCGGATTGCATGAGACATACACAACCCGCTTCGGCCGCGCCCGGCCGATTTTGCGCATCACCTTCCCGCCCGCCCCCGAACGTGGAGGATCCAAAAGCAGCAGCTCCGGCCGCCCGAACTGTTCCAACACTTCATCAATCCCGCGTCTTGCATCCCGAGCCAAAAAGTACGTATTATCAATGCCGTTGTCCTTCGCATTTCGCTTCGCCGACTCAATCGACGTTTCAACAATTTCAATGCCAGCTAACGCTTTGACCCGTTTCGCAAATGGCAGGGAAAACGTCCCGACTCCGCAAAAGAGGTCGATCATGTTTTCATGAGGCTGCGGTTTGCCCATCTCCAACGCCAGTTCAACCAATTTGGCCGCCTGCACTGGGTTTGTTTGAAAAAACGTATCAAACCAAAGGCGGTAGCGGAAGCCGCACAATTCATCGTAAATGAAATCACGTCCGGCCAACACATGGGTTTGTTCCGCTTGGGTGCGGTCCGCCCACGCCCGATTCTCGAGCCAAAGCAAACTTTTCACTTGCGGGAGCATTTTGGTGATCCGCTCCGTCAAATCGGCCGCCGCTTCTTTCAGATCCCCTTCCGGCGCCTCGGTCGCAAAGAGCGCCACCATCACCTCTCCTGTCGCAAACGACTCGCGCACCATGACGTGGCGAAGCAGCCCTTCGTGGGTATCTTTGTGATAACCAGGCAGCTGATGATCGCGCGCCCAACGCGCCACCTCCATGGCCGCTTTGACGATCTTCTCGCCGGCAATGAGGCATGTCTCCAACGAAATGACTTGCCGGAAGTTCCCTCGCTCGTGCAGTCCAAGCAACCCTTCCGGAGAAAACGTAAACTCCATTTTATTGCGGTAATGCCACGGATGTTCCATGCCAATCGTATCGCGGACAACGCCAGGGTCAAATCCGTGCTCTTTCAAGAGCGTCTTGACATGCTCCGTTTTATGGCGCAGCTGCCCTTCATAGCGCCAGTGCTGCCAGACACAGCCGCCACAGCGGTCAAAGTGCGGACACGAAGGCGCAAGCCGTTCCGGATGCGGCTCGATCACTTCTTCCACTCGGGCATGGGCCCTCCGGCGTTTCGGCCAATCGATCAAAACCCGCACCTTTTCACCAGGAAGCGTGGACGGAACAGTGAGTTTGAGCTTTTTTCTCCTCCCTTCTTCTTCCTGCCAAACGACCGCTTGTCCCGCTCCTTTTTTATCCAACTGATGAATGTCCGTAATGAACGATTGTTTTCCGCTGTCTGTCAATGGCTTTCCTCCTTCCGAGATGAACGATGTTGTCACCCTTTATGTATTGTACACGATCAGCGGGCGAATCCAAAGCACCTTTCCGTCACGGCGTCAACCCCTCTTCTCTCCGGCGCGGCCTTTGGCGGGGATTTATCCCTTTCCGACCGGAAGCACGATTGATCCAAAACGGCCAGCACCAAAGTTGACTTTTCCTGAAGATATAACTATAATGGTTACAACGGTGGTGTTTTACGTGAAACAAATTAGCACACGATTTTCGATGGCCGTGCACATCCTTTGCTTGCTTGCGACCAGCCCGGCCGATTGCACCGGAGATTTCATCGCGCAGAGCGTCAATACAAACCCTGTCATCATCCGTCGAATTATGGGCATGTTAAAAAAAGCGGGGTTGGTTGACGTCCGCCCCGGAGTCGGCGGCGCTTCGCTACGCAAACCTCCCGACCAAATCACGCTGTTAGACGTGTATCGGGCCGTCGGTGTCGTGGAAACGGATCAACTGTTTCGCATCCATGAACATCCGAACATTCAGTGCCCGGTCGGGCGGAATATCGAGGCGGTTCTGCAAGCCGAACTGAAAGCGGCGCAGGCGGCCATGGAAGAGCGGCTTTCGCAAACGACGATCAGCCGGCTGATCGCTCAATTTCAATAATAAAAGCTCTTAACAGGGCTTTTATTTATACATCGGTTGTAACCAAACTGGTTATAACAAAACAAATGAGGAGGTCTAGGCGTATGAACATATTAGTCACCGGGGCAACCGGAAAATTAGGAACGAAAGTCGTCGAAACGCTGTTGAAATCCGTGCCGGCTCACCAGCTGGCCGTCAGCGTCCGCCAGCCGGAAAAAGCCGAACATCTTCGGGCCCGCGGAGTCGACGTTCGCCATGGCGATTTTGACCGCCCCGAAACGTTGGAGACAGCCTTTCAAGGGATTGACCGGCTGTTGATCATCTCCACCGACGGAGACAACGAAACAAGAATCCGCCAGCACACAAATGCCGTCAACGCCGCCCAACGCGCCCAAGTCGGATTCATTGCGTACACAAGCCTGGCGAATGCGAATGAAAGCCGGCTCGCCTTGGCCGAAGTGCATCGGGTGACGGAAGAAGCCATCGCAAACACCGGCATTCCGTACTCCTTTTTGCGCAACAACTGGTATTTGGAAAACGAAATCGGAACCGTTCAAGCCGTCCTCGCCGGGGCGCCTTGGGTGACATCAGCCGGGACAGGCAAAGTCGGCTGGGCCCTTCGCCAAGACTACGCCGAAGCCGCCGCTGCCGTCCTCGCCGGAGATGGCCATGAAAACACAATTTACGAACTTTCCGGCCCCCTCATGACCCAAGAAGAACTCGCCGCCGCCCTCGGCGCCGTCTTAGGCAAAGACGTGCCGGTGCAACAAGTCAACGATGCTGCCTATGCTGATATCATGAAAAAGGCTGGTTTGCCCGATCCGCTCGTGTCGTTTCTCGTGGACATTCAACGCGGCATCCGCGAAGGCTCCTTAGAAATCGAAAGCAACGACTTTGAAAAACTGCTCGGCAGACCGGTGACGCCGATTCACGACGCGCTGGCCCAACTTGTTCGTGACCTAAAGGGAACAACCCATTAATTTCCACAAAAACCGGCCCTGCGGCCGGTTTTTTTACGAAACAAACTTCCTCCCCCTCTCCCCTTTTCCATCTTCCCGACCGCCATCCCCGTCAGCTCATCAACCGTTTCGTCATCATCTCCTGTTTCCAACTTTTTTTCAATATCTGCTTTGCCTAACAGGATTCCAAAGCGGCCATTCCCAGGATGCCGGACGCACAAAAACGGTGTCCCGAACGCAGCGGGACACCTCCAACTCTACAACGTATGATGGCTTATAACGCTTGTTCCTTCTTTTCGTCCACTCTCGTATACCCATTTTCCCAAAATGTCGCGTTCTTGATCCCGTATTTTGACGCATTGAATTCCGGATCCTTGCCTTGCTTCAGCTGCTCCTCATAATCTTTTAGCGCAATATAGGCCGGTTTAAACAACAACAAGATCGCGATCAAGTTGAGCCACACCATGATGCCAAGCCCGATGTCGCCCATCGCCCATGCCGTTGTCGCCGTTTTGACCGTTCCATAGAAAGTGGCGGCCAAAAAGATCACTTTGAGGGCAAAGAAGGCCGTTCCCCTCTTTTCACCGCGCACAAGATAGGCGAGGTTCGTCTCGGCAATATAGTAATAGGCGTACATCGTGGTAAAGGCGAAGAAGAACAGAGCGATCGCGATAAAGGCCGAGCCAAACCCCGGGAAGAGGGTGTCCACCGCCGCTTGCGTATACCCTGCGCCCGGTTCTACCCCTTCAAGGTTGACGACAATCGGCTCCTTGGTTTTTTCATTAATGACATTATACTGGTTAGTAAATAAAATCATCAGTGCCGTCGCCGTCACGACCAAGAACACGTCCAAATAGATCGAAAACGCCTGCACAAGCCCCTGCTTCGCCGGGTGGGACACTTCCGCCGCCGCTGCCGGGTGGGCGCCCGTCCCTTGCCCCGCTTCATTCGCATAAAGGCCGCGTTTGACCCCCCACATCACCGCCGAACCAAGAATGCCGCCAAACACTTGATCAGCGCCAAACGCGCTTTTGAAAATCAAACCAAACACATCCGGGACTTTCTCAATATTGGCCGCAATAATGGCAATCGCGACCAACAAATAGCCAACTGCCATAAACGGAACGACAATTTCCGCCGTTTTGGCGATCCGCTTCACTCCTCCAAAAATCGTAAAGCCAAGAACAGCGATCACGAAAATTCCCGTCACCAATTTCGGAATGCCAAACGCATTCGAAAACCCATCCGCGATCGAATTCGCTTGAATCCCCGGCATCAATACCGCCATGGAGAGAATGATCGCCCCGGCAATCACAACCGCAAACCATTTCCAGCCAAGGCCTTTTTCAATGTAGAACGCCGGACCGCCGCGGTATTGTCCGTCTTGTTCCTCTTTATAAATTTGCGCCAGCGTCGACTCGACATACGCCGTCGCCGCTCCGATAAAGGTGATCACCCACATCCAAAAGACCGCGCCCGGCCCCCCGTACGCAATCCCCGTCGCCGTCCCAGCGACGTTCCCAACGCCAATGCGGCCGGACAACGACATCGTCAACGCCTGGAAAGAAGACACCCCGGCCTCAGAGCCCTTCCCCGTCGTCACAAGCCGGATCATCTCTTTCACGTGGCGGATTTGCAGGAAGCGGGTGCGAATGCTAAAATACAAACCACAACAGACAATAAAAGCAATTAAGAAAGGGCTCCACAGCCACCCGTTCACCGTTTCCACGAGCTTTTCAATCAATCCAATCCCTCCTATGCCAGCTGATTACTTTTGTTGTATAACACATAACCAAATAATATTATAAATACTACACACTTCTGCTTCAATAATTTTTTTATATATCATTCTTTTCTGCATTTTCTTTATATCCCCTACACTTTTCCTTGTGCAAAAAAATGAATCACTTTCTTCGTTGTTTTTTTAAAATAACTACCAAACCAAAAAATGGTAGATGAAGCAAGGCGGGTGAACCCGCCCTGAACGGCCGCCTCCCCTTGCAGCAGGGTCCCAGTCCTTGAGGCCTTTAAGCACGAGCCCCATCTTCTCCGAATGATTCCCTCCCGAAGCGCCGCAAACGCAAAGCCGAACACACAGAACAGCGTGTTCGGCTTTGGCTTTCCGTTACATATAACCGATGAGAAACACGACAAAACCCGCTAATCCGACCGATGCTATGAAGAGACCAAAGGCGATCCGTTTGGCGGCTTTGCTCTTTTGGACAACGCCATACACGAACAACACGATCGACATGATCAACAAAAGCAAAATGAGAGACGAAATGCTCACGTTCAGCGCTCCTTATCATGCACTGCCCCTAGGAAAGACAGCGTTTCTCCATCCGTGCCATCATGGTCGTGATTCATCCATCCCCAATAGAACCACTTCTCGGTTGATGCCATCCACCGCTCACGCCCCCGCAATTTCTTCCGAATTCCGGTTGATCCCATCGATAATGCTAATGATCCTCCGCGCGTCGTCCATGTTGTCTTGAAAGAGTTCAACAATGCTGCCGACAGTTTTAAACGGTTCTTCCTGCAGCACCCGCTTGTCCATGACTCCATTTTTCACAAAGTAATCGACGATCAATTTGACAAAACGGCTTTGTTGGATGTTCAACCGTTCGCTTGATAAAAATTCGGAAAACGCTTCGTTGGCGGCCTGCGGGTCAAGGCCGACGATTTGGCGGACGAGCTTTGTAATCGGTGTGTCTCCGAATTCTCTTTGATAATCTTCCTGTGTGCCAAGCTCATTCCAAAGAATATGCTCCAACGTTTTTACGTCTTGGACGGTTAGCTTTTTATTATTTCGCAACTTGTAAATGGCCATCTGGTCGCGGTGTTCGTGCAGATAATGTTCCACCTTTTTCCGATAATTTTTCAGATCATTGACAGTAAACATCGGGCCGTTTTCTTTGACTTCTAAAACTTGGTCTTTAAAGTTCGTATAGTAAATTTTTTGCGTCTCTTTTTCAAGGAATTTGACTAAGTCACGCAACGCTTCACGAACGGCTTCCAATTCGAAAATATCGGCTTCGCTCCAAAACTCTTCCGTCTGCACCTTTTCGATGATGTATTTTTGCTCCATCACTTGCGGAATCGAACCGAGTTTCGACAATGCCTCTGCAGTACGAATCACACTCCGAATTGGCTTCGTCGCATTTTTTGTTTGCAGTTTTGCCAACTCAATCGTATACATAAGCAAATCAAACCGTTTCGCCAATTCATCATCATTCAACGGAACAATCAGCGGTGAAATGTGTTCTTTAATTTCATTTACATCCATCGCTGTTAAGGAATCCCACTTGGCTCGGTTTTTAAACTTATGCACATATTGAATATGTTGGCGTACACGGAAGTTTTCTTCGTTTAACTTATTGATTTCCGCTAGCATCTCGTCAATCAATTCATTGCGATAGGCAATATACTCTTCTTCTTGGTATTGTAAATGCTGCAGTTCTTTAATGATTTCGATTTTGGCATTAAATAGACGCTCCGTTAAACTTTCCACCGTTTTTCCTTCAATTCCTTTTGGATTTTCGCGGAAAAACTCAAAGTTGCCGCAATAGTCAAAAATAAGGAAATGCGTTTTATCTTTCCCGACTCCGAATAAGTCTTTGCATAAACGGGTTCCGCGTCCGATCATTTGCCAAAACTTTGATTTGGAGCGTACTTTCTTGAAGAACACAAGGTTGACGACTTCCGGAATATCCACTCCCGTATCGAGCATATCGACCGATACGGCAATTTGCGGCCATTTGTTACGGTCGGAAAAATCATCGATTAAGGTTTGGTAGTAGTTCACGCTGTAATCAATGACCCGCGCAAAGCCGCCCTTGTATTCAGGGAACAATTGATCAAAGCGCTCCACAATCCGTTCCGCATGACGATGGTTTTTCGCAAAAATAATCGTTTTGCCGAGTTTGTCTCCGCCTTCGACGCGAATTCCTTTTTCCATTAAATCTCTCAGCACCGTATCAATCGTATCGTCATTAAACAACCATTCATTTAACGCGGCACTGTCAATATCCTCGCCTACTTCATCATCAAACGTTTCTTCATACCGCTCTTTTTCTTCATCCGACAACTCATCGTAATGAATGCCATCTTCCAAAAATTTCAACTTTGTCTCAATGGTGCGGTAATCGACTAAATAGCCGTCTTGCACCGCCTGGTCCAACTCGTACGCATACGTCGGCACACCGTTTTCCAAATCAAACACTTCATACGTATTGCGGTCAATGTCATCTTTTGGTGTGGCGGTAAGCCCAAGCAATAGCGCGTCAAAATAGTCAAAAATAGCCCGATATTTCTTATAAATACTGCGGTGGGATTCATCGACGATAATTAAATCAAAATGCCCGACGGTAAAGAGACGTTTGCCGTCTTTCCGCTTCGCATCATCAATCGCGTTCATCATTGTCGGGTACGTCGAAAACACCATGCGGCTTTCCTCTGGATTGTCTTTATTATCGAGCAAATTGCAAAGCGTCAAGTTCGGAAGCAAATGGCTAAAGCTATTTTTCGCTTGCGTGACAAGCGTTTTGCGGTCCGCTAAAAACAAAATATTTTTTACCCAATTATGACGGGTAAGAACATCGACAATCGAAATCGCCGTCCGGGTTTTGCCGCTCCCTGTTGCCATGACAAGCAACGCTTTGCGCCGTTTGTTCTCGAGCGCGTCGCATACGGCTAACACCGCTTCTTTTTGGTAATAGCGGTTTGTAATGTTGTCATTGATTTGCACATTTTTTAGCGGCTTCTTCATCGTCCGACGATCAATAAGCAAACTTAATTCTTCCTTATTGTAAAAGCCGGAAACTCTCCGCGCCGGATAGTTCAGATCGTCCCAAATATACGTTTCAAAACCGTTTGTGTAAAAAATAATCGGACGCTGGCCGTGCATTTTCTCAATGCAGTCGGCATATAGCTTGGCTTGTTGCTTTCCTTTGTTCGGATCAGCGGTTGTCCGTTTCGCTTCGATGACCGCCAGCGGCTTCCCGTTGTCGCCAAAAAGGACGTAATCGACATAGCCGACTCCTTCCTGATTCGGCATGCCAACCACAGGATATTCCACAACAACATCCTTTTTAAATTCCCAACCCGCCAGCTTCAAATCTAAATCAATATATTTCTTTCTTGTTTCCCATTCGCTCAGTTCATCGACTTGGAAGTGGTACTCTTTTGTATTCGCTTCCCGTTTGGCGGTGAGAAGAGCGCGAAGCTGTTCGTTTTCTTTCATCATTTCTTCGAGACGTTTATCTTTGGAGCTTAACCGTTCGTATAAATCTTTTAATTCTTCCGGACGCTCGCGCTTTTCCTCTCCAATTGGCAGCAATGATTCATCAAAATCCGTAGCCGTATATTCATCTGAATAACAATAATCAATCCAAGACACAAACTGATGAAGATGATGCAGGGAAAGAATCGCTTCCTCTCTCGTAATCATCGAGTTCGTATGAACGGCGACATTTCCCAGTTTGACAATGTAACGCAACAACGGCAACAAGTCTTCATCAATAATGGACAAAAAGACGTTGTCATGAATCAAACTGGAAAGATTATCTTGATACGGAACTTTCAAAGCGCTGTCAAAGCTGTACACCCACTTCACCGCAAGCTCCAGCGCACGGCGCGTCAAAATCGCGCACGTCGCCGGACTCACAACTAAACTTTTTTCCGCCTCTAAACACGCATTCGTAAAGCTCTCATAATGAGGTTTTCCTACTAAAAACTGAAAGTTGGATAACAACAAATACCCCTCCCCTGACCAAACCGACATGAATTTCCTTCACATTTATTAATCGTTGAATAGTTCTCCCTTAAATGCACGTTGCATAAGGGAATTGAACATATTTTGTATCTCTGCTTGACTTTTTAAAAGAAGTTCTTTCTTTAAGTTTATTTGTCGTATAGTAGCTGCAAATAATTCCTGTAACTCTAAAGGTGGAATAATGATCTCAAGTTCTTTTAAATTTTTTAAAGGAAGCTGCGGTTGAGAAGATCCTGTTTGTGTTTTCTTTAAAACTAATTGAAAGCTATTAGATGTATAAAGTTGCTGGAAAAAAATTCGATTAACATTTTTCAATCTAAGAATCGCCATTTGAGCATTTATGAACCCTGTGTCATAACCTTCTTCATCAAAAATGACTATATTCCCAATGGATCCCCTTAATGTAACAATTAAATCTCCCTGTCTTAATTTCCCTTTTCTCAATTGACTAAACTTTTCCTTTGTAATATACGTTACTTTCGATAAGTCTAATTTGTTGTTCACAAAGTTTGAGGTAGACAAAAAAAGTATACCTTCACTAACAAGCTCATGTTGCTTCGGATAGTTTTCACCTCGATCTCCATCCTCAATTTCCGCAATATCTTTTAATTTCTTAACATCCCATCCCTTTGGATTACTTACTGGATCCCCAAACATCTCCAAAAACACACTTTGCGTTAACTGGTCTAACGCTTCAATTTGGGCTTTTCGTTTGTCGATGAGTTCTTGGGCTTTATTTAAAACTTTTACTATTTTTTTCTGTTGTTCTAACGTAGTAAGTGGTATTTTTATCTGATTCAACTTATCTTTATTTAACGTAGCTCCTTTCACAGCCCTGTCTGATAGTTTATCAAGTTTAAGAGTTTGTAGTGCATAATACAAATATTCTGGTATTAGTTTATCCTTTTGAATGATAGGAAAAGACGCAATTGCTTCATTTGTATATAGTTCTTCAGTTGTTATTGCTATTTTTCCTATAGAAAGTTTAAAACTCATTAAAACAGTATTTTTCGGCACTATTTTCATTTTGCACTCGTTAACAGCTAAATCAGTAATCTGTTCTTTCGTGTTAGATACATATTTACCTTGCATATCAGAAATTGAAAGCCACTTGTTTCCATTTCCCCAATATGCTTGATTTGATCTAGAAGGGGTTTTCCCAATATTAATCTCACATAATTCATTTAGTTTTACATACTCCATTCAATCATTACCTTCCTATCATTTCTTTCAACTCTTGTAATCCCTGCATAATCTCTTTTTCCAACGTTTCCACTCTTTCAAGTATCACACTCGGCGCTTCATACTGCACTTCTTCATACTCAATCTCTTTATACTTGTTAATCGAAAGGTCATAGTCGTTTTCACGAATTTCTTCCACCGGCACGAAGAACGACTGCTCCGTGCGCTTCCGTTCTTTTTCCGCTTCACGGTTATGGAAGCGCGCAATGATGTCCGGGATATCGTTTTCTTCAATCGGGGTGCGCTTGTCGTCCAATGAGTATCCATCGGCTTTCATGTCATAGAACCATACTTGATCCGTACCGCCGACTCCCGTTTTCGTGAAAATCATAATCGCTGTCGATACGCCCGCGTATGGTTTAAATACGCCGCTTGGCATCGAAATAATCGCTTCTAATTTATGATTTTCCACGATTTCTTTGCGAATATCTTTATGCGCCTTCGAGCTGCCGAACAATACCCCGTCCGGCACGATGCACGCACAGCGTCCGCCCGTTTTTAAAATGCGTAAGAATAATGCCAAAAATAAAAGTTCGGTTTTCTTTGTCTTTACAACTTTTAACAAATCATTTGAAACTGCATCATAATCTAATGAACCTTTAAAAGGCGGATTGGCAAGGATAAGGGTGTATTTGTCCTTATCTTTGTTTTGTTCCGACAAGGAGTCGCGATATTCGATATTCGGATTTTCAATGCCATGGAGCATCATGTTCATCGCGCCAATCCGCAGCATCGTGCGGTCCATATCAAAACCGTAGAACATATGGTTATTAAAATGTTCTTTTAAACTTTGCACTAAAAATAAGTCACTGCGATGTTTGCGCAAATATTCGCCCGCCGCCACCAAAAACCCCGCCGACCCCGCCGCCGGGTCGACGATGATGTCTTCCGGCGTCGGTTTCATCAGCTCGACCATCATGTGAATGATATGACGCGGGGTGCGGAATTGGCCGTTCGTGCCTGCGGTGGCGATTTTCGATAACAAATACTCGTACAAATCGCCTTTCGTATCGCGGTCTTTCATCGGAATGCGGTCAATGCCGTCGACGATTTTGACGAGCATTTGCGGCGTCGGGATCATGAAAATGGCGTCGCCCATATATTTTGCATAGGCCGATTCCCGATTGCCGTGCAAGTTTTTGATGAACGGAAACACTTCATTGGACACGACATCGTACATATGGGCGGCTTCAAAATGTTTGAATTTGCTCCAGCGCAAGTGTTGCTTATCGGGAGGAAAGATGCGTTCCGATTCAATGCCGAGCAGCGCATCCTCCTGCTCGCGCTGTGTTTCGACTTCATCCAAGCCTTTGATGAACAATAAGTAGGTAAACTGTTCAATGACCGTCAACGGATTTGTTATCCCGCCTGTCCAAAACGTTTCCCATATTTTATCGACTTTATGGCGCAATTCGCCTGTGAGCATGGCTTCTATGTACCTCCTTGTGATTTCCAATCTCTATTATATACGGTTTTCGATACAAAAAGGGGAAGAAAAATACGTTTTATGCCGGTTGACGCTCAGGAAGACAGAGGGTGACATTTGGGGCAAAGAAACTCCGACTGTGCTTTGCATGAAGCGGGAGTCGTTCACCATAACCGTTCGAGGAACACTTGCAAGTGTTGTGGATTCTCAATAGGATGGATCTCATCCAGCCCCCAGTTTTGCAGGCGGATGAAATCTTTATCATGTCATTCGTGTCGTCATGGCCGTTTGCCCAATTCGACTGCAAACAACAAGGCCGGATCCACCGGCCCGTTGTCTTATCTCAACCGAATTTTCGCCACACACTCCACATGCGCCGTGTGCGGAAACATGTCCACTGGCTGGACTTCGATCGTTTCGTAGCCGCCGTCTTCTAGGATGCGCAAGTCGCGGGCGAGCGTCGCCGGGTTGCACGAGACGTAGACGACGCGGGACGGTTTCATGGCGATGATCGTCTCAAGCAGCGCGGCGTCACAGCCTTTGCGCGGCGGGTCAACGACCAAGCAGTCGGCGCGGATGCCTTCTTCGTACCAACGCGGGATGACGTCTTCGGCGGCGCCGACTTCGAAGGTGACGTTTTGGATGCCGTTGAGTTTGGCGTTGCGCTTGGCGTCTTCGATCGCTTCGGGGACGATTTCGACGCCGTAGACGTGTTTCGCTTTACGCGCCAAAAAGAGCGAGATCGTGCCGATGCCGCAGTAGGCGTCGATCACCGTCTCCCGCCCGGTCAGCTCCGCGTATTCGAGCGCTTTGTCATACAGCACTTTCGTCTGTTCGGGGTTGACTTGGTAAAACGAGCGGGCCGAGATGGCGAATTGGATGCCGCCGATGCGGTCGGTGATGAACTCGCTTCCCCATAACACCCGCGTTTTGGCGCCGAAAATGACGTTCGTCCGCTCGGGGTTGACGTTTTGCACGATCGATTTCACGCCCGGAATGGCGCGGACGATGTCACGGACAATGTCCTGTTCGTGGGGCAGATGGTCCGTGCGGGTGACGAGAACGACCATCACCTCGCCTGTTGCCGCGCCGTAGCGGGCGACAATATGGCGAAGAACGCCCTTGTGCGTAGCTTCGTCGTATGGGGGAATACCATAGCGCTCGGCGATGCGCTTCACGGCCTGGACGACGACATCGTTCGCCTCTTGCTGGATGAGGCAGGCGTCCATATCGATGATTTCATGCGTCCGCTCCTTGTAAAAGCCCGCGACCAAGCCCCCTTCGCGCTCGCCAACGGGCACTTGCGCCTTGTTGCGGTAGCGCCATGGGTTCTTCATCCCGATGACGGGATGGACGGTGACGCCGTCAAGCTTGCCGATGCGGGCGAGCACTTCTTTCACTTGCTTCTCTTTCGCCTTCAGCTGCCCTTCGTAGCTCAGGTGCTGCAACTGGCAGCCGCCGCATTGACGATAGACAGGGCACGGGGGCTCGATGCGGTCGGGGCTCGGTTCGTACAGCTCCACGAGGCGGCCGTACCCATACCCTTTTTTCACTTTGACGACTTTTACGTTCGCCCGCTCCCCGGGAAGCGCGTTTTTCACGAACAAGGGAAAGCCGTCGACTTTCGCCACCCCGAGACCGTCGTGGGTCAAATCCGTGAATACGACGTCATAATATTCATTTTTGGCGACTGGTGGTTGCTGCTTCGTCATGTCGTTCTCCTTTCTGCCGTTCCTCTGTATATGTAGCGTGCCCTTTATAGGGGAAAGGCATAAGAAAAGAACAGGCTTATCTTCCTGTTCTCACTTGTTCTGCCTTGTCTTTCGGCATGATGACTTCCAAATGGCGGTACAAATTGACAAATTCCCCTGGAAGCATGCCCCCGAATTCGCCGTCTAAGTTTAGCTGCATCGGCGAGTGCACCTTCACCCGGTTCGCTTTCGTGTAAATGACGTGCGGGTCGTTGATGTGCTCGCCGCGCGCCGCGAGGGTGACAAGGCGGATGAATTCGGCCAAGTTCGTTTTTTTGACGATGATGAAATCGAACAGACCGTCATTGAGCGACGAATCGGGAGCCAGTTTTTCAAAACCGCCGACCGAGTTCGTGAGCGAAACCAAAAACATCATAATCTCGCCTTCAAACAGTTTGCCGTCGTACTCGACTTGCGCTTCGGTCGCCTTGATGGACGGAAGCATCTCGATCCCTTTTAAGTAATAGGCCAGCTGGCCGAGCATCGTTTTCAGCTTGCTTGGCACTTCGTAGGTGAGCTCCGTCAGGCGGCCGCCGCCGGCGATGTTGATGAAATAGCGTGTTTTGTCTTCGTTCGTCACACAGCCGATGTCAATGGGTACGGGCTCGCCCGTGGCGATCACCTCGCACGCCCCTTCGATCGAGCGCGGCACGCCGATGGCGCGGGCGAAATCGTTCGTCGTCCCGACAGGAATGACGCCCAGTTTCGGCCGATACGGCTGATCGGCGATGCCGTTGACAACTTCATTGATCGTTCCATCGCCGCCCGCGGCGACAACGAGATCAAATTCCCGCAGGACGGCCTGACGCGCCGCTTTCGTCGCATCTCCCGGACCCTCGGTGGCGTGGCACGACGTTTCATAGCCCGCTTTTTCCAACCGAACGAGCACATCGGGCAAATGGCGCCTAAACAGCTCGCGCCCTGATGTCGGGTTATAAATGATTCGAGCTCGTTTCATCATCCTCAACCTACTTCCTTTTTTCCATTCCACTCGTTCCCATCATAGCGAAACAATGCTTAATACGCAACTCCGAAGAATGTCGCAAGTATGACCACGAAAAAAGCGCCCTTCGTTCGATCAAGGGCGCCGCACACCATGTTCATGACTGGCTCGCATTCGCCTCTTCGGCAACGGTTGGCTTGGCCGTGACGGCCGATGATGCACCGCTTGTCGTGAGATTCTCAAGCAGCTGCTTCACATCGATGCCCGTCGAAGCTTTTAACGTCTCCTGCAAGCTCGCCATTAAGTTCGTCGCATAGCCCGTGACACGGTTGGCGCCGCCTCCTGCCCCTGAGCCAGTGTCGACGATCGTCAGCTTCTCGATGTTCGCAAGCGGGCTCGCCACTTGTTTTGCATATTCTGGAAGCATCTTGATGATCATGTCGAGCACAGCGGCTTGGCCGTAGCGCTCAAACGCTTCGGCGATTTTTTGTTTCGCTTCCGCTTCGGCGAGACCTTTCAGGCGGATAATTTCCGCTTCTGCCTCCCCTTTTGCTTTCTCGGCCTCGGCTTTCGCCAGCCCGTCGAGACGGATGCGCTCCGCTTCCGCTTTCGCCAGCGTTTCGACGCGGTATTTTTGCGCATCGGCTTCGGCGATTTGCTTCGCCTTTTCCGCCGCCGCTTTTTGTTCAATCGCATAGCGTTCAGCGTCGGCTTTTTTCTTCACTTCCGAATCGTACTGGCGCTCGCGGCGCAAAATTTCTTTTTCTTCCAGCTCGATTTGTTTTTGCCGCTCGATGATTTTAATTTGCATTTGTTGCGCCATGACTTCCTGCTTCGCCTTCGCTTCTTCGAGGTGGTACGCCTGATCGGCGCGCGCTTTGGCGATGTCTTGCTCGCGGCGGAACTCAGCGAGCTTCAACTGGTTGATTTTCTCCGCCTCCGCGATTTCCGTCAGCCGCTCGAGCTCCGCCTTGCGCGCTTCCTTGTCTGCTTCAGCCCGCTTGATGCGCGTCTCTTTTTCCGCCTCGGCCGTGGCGATGTCAGCATCGCGCTTCACTTGGGCGATGCGCGGCTTCCCGAGCGCATCGAGGTAACCGTTTTTGTCGCGCACGTCTTTGATCGTGAACGAGACGATGACAAGCCCCATTTTCGCCAAATCTTGCGAGGCGACACGCTGCACTTCTTGCGAAAACTTGTCGCGGTTTTTATAAATTTCTTCAACCGTCATCGACCCGAGAATGGAGCGAAGATGGCCTTCAAGCACTTCACGCGCTTCGTTTTCCATGTCTTGACGCGTTTTGCCTAAAAACTGCTCGGCCGCGGTCGCGATTTCGCCAATCGAGCTGCCGACTTTGATGATCGCCACCCCGTCCGCCATCACGGGCACGCCTTGTTCCGTATACACTTCCGGCGTTTGTACATCCAATTTGATCGACAATAAACTAAGCGGCTCGGCCTGCTGGAAAATCGGCACGACGAACGTGCCGCCGCCGCGGACAATTTTAATTTTGTTTCCCGACTCATCGACATGAACGTTTTTGCTTCCTAAATAGCTGCCAGTGACAATAAGCGCCTCATCCGGCCCGACCGTGCGGTAGCGGGCGATGAAAATGGCAATGAGTCCGACAAGAAGCAGGACGACGACACCAATGACAATCAACCATGGCGCAACCATGACAGGTCCCCTTTCTTTGTTTTAGATGGAAAGGTGATACGGATCGTGCCTCGCCACCACAGCGACGCCGTTTTCCATTTGTACGATGATGACCTCTTCCCCTGACGGAATGGCCTCATTATTTGCGCTTTTCGCCGCTTTGGCCACCGCGCCGCTTTTACGGGAGATGAGAATTTCGCCCAACCCGTCAGGCGGCACCGAGACGATCACTTTAGCAAGCGCCCCCTCCAAATCGGCGTCCGTATACCCAAGCGACGCCTCGGCCGAGCGGAGCGGCAAAAAAACGAAAAAGTGCAAAAGCAACACGGCAACAAGCGCCACCCCAATGCTAAGCCAAATGATAGAACCTGATGCCCAATCCGTATACATTTCCGCCAACAGCCCGACCGCGCTGCCGACGATGAAAAATGATAAAATGAGCTGCGGGCTGAACAGCGGATGATCGGCTACATCGAACAGGCCGTCAAGCACGTCGCTGAAGAAAAAATACAACACCGTCAGCAGCGCACTGACCACCAACACCGCTCCGTATACGACTTCAGGCGGATGACCGAACCACATCCCCCTCCCCTCCTTTCCCGTCAATGATTCATACGGCCGAAGCATCAGTTGGTTTCATCATTTTTCCATCAGCATCAAAATTCGACAGCATTTCTCTTATTTCCTGTCTTCGAACAAAAAACTTCTGTGAAAAAGCTGTGATCAGGCAGGATTTTGCCTTGCATGGATCGAATAAAACAAATGGGAGTTCAAAAATAAATAGGGAGGGAGACCATGTCAGAAACGCGCATTGACCATGATCGCCTGTTTAAAGAGTTGTTAAGCACGTTTTTTGAAGAATTCGTTCTCCTCTTCTTCCCGCGCGTATACGAGCATGTTGACTTTAACCATCTTTCCTTTTTATCAGAAGAAGTGTTGACTGATGTTACTGCAGGGGAAAAACATCGAGTCGATCTATTGATCGAGACAAAGCTAAAAGGGGAAGATGGACTGATCATTGTCCACATCGAACACCAAAGCTACATCCAACCCGCTTTTTCGGAGCGAATGTTCATTTATTTCAGCCGTTTATTTCAAAAACACCGCCGCCGTATTCTTCCGATCGCTATCTTCAGCTATGACGCCATCCGTAATGAACCTTCCTCTTTCACTGTGGAGTTTCCGTTTTGGGCTGTTCTCGATTTCCGTTTTTTGGCCATCGAATTGCGCAAACTCCCGTGGCGCGAGTACATCCGCCATGACAACCCGGTCGCCGCCGCCCTGTTAAGCAAAATGGGGTATAATGAAGATGAGAAGGTGGAAGTGAAAAAGGAATTTTTGCGCATGCTCACCCGCCTCGAGCTCGATGAGGCGAAACAGCGTCTGTTGTTCGGCTTTTTCGAAACATATTTGCGGTTATCGGATGAAGAAGAAATCCGACTGCGAAATGAGGTGAATACAATGGAGGAGAAGGAGGCTGCCAAAGTCATGGAACTCATCGTTTCATACGAGAAGAAAGGCATGGAGAAAGGAATGGAGAAAGGAATGGAAAAAGCAAAGATGGATGTTGCGAAACGAATGTTGGCAAAAGGATATGATGCCGACACGATTCATGAACTGACCGGGCTGCCGCTTGAAAAGATTAAACAAATGAAGAAGTAATGCGGGGACAAAGGCCTTTCTCCCTGATATTTCATCCCGGATTGTCGTCGTCCTTCGATCCCTCAAAAGCCTTGAGGATCGACGACAATCACTGATAGAAGAAATCAGTCGGGAGAAAGGCCTCTCAACGTGATTCTTATCCATTTTGGCTGACATCCCGATCCTCTGAAAGCCCAATCCGCTCAAGCTCACGCCCCAAGCGTCCCGCAAGCATCAGCCCGTACATGTGAAAATCAGCTCGAAGCGACCAAAGCGGATGGCCGAAGGTGGCGGGTTTGTTTCCTTCGATGAAAAAGTGGCTGAACCAAGCGAGCGTGTAGGCGGCAATCGGCGCGCCAAGCAGCCACCATGCGTTTCCCGTTACAGCCGCGATGATGATGAACAAAAAGACAAAGCTCGTTCCGACAAAATGCCAGCGCCGCGTCGCTCGTTTGCGATGCTGGGTCAAATAGAACGGCCAAAATTCTTCATAGTCTCGGAATTGTATGTCCCTCTCCCCCCCTTGCCGTCATCTCCTGCACTATCATTGTATTTCATCCATCACGTAAAATGTCTGCAAGTTGTGCTTTTGTTTCGGCACAGTAAACTTGGCGGCAAGTTGGGCCGTACGCAGCTGGAAGATGTTCATTTCTCCTGCATTGTCCGCCTTGTTCCCCTCCTGCGGCTCGAACAATATATACACATAATCGCCGTGAAACCGTGCTTCCCAGTACACAGAAGGCAGTTCATGCTTTTCGATCAGCTTGAACTGATCGTTCAAAGCAATCCACCCCGACTTTTCCCTCTGGACATAGCTCACCCACAGCGCGTCTCCTTTCACTTGGAGCTGATCGAATCGTGTTTCCTCTTCTCCTATATCCCAATACGCCACTCGCCATGAATGCGGATCAATGATTGTGAGACGAGGTTTCGTGGCGATGACAAGGTAGTTGCGGAAAGCCGCCATCGATCGGGCGGAGGAAGTGAGCAACGGAATTTCTTTCACGACCTCACCGCGTTGATCGATCACATACAATACGCCTTGTTCCTTTTCAATCACATCGGCGAACACATAGAAATACGGCGCTACGTGCAAAACTTGAAGAACGTAGGGAGGGAATCGTTTAGAAAATAACAATTTTCCCTCTTTTCTTACTTCTAGTTTATTGGTTTTTACATCTTGGTTCAGCGAACGAATATCCCACTCTCCCTCCAATGAGGCAAAGGAAAGAGGGCTGGAGACCGCTTTTGATCGACAACCGTCCATGTGTCTGGATTTAGTCGATACACATACTTTCCTGTATAATCGGACCACAACAACAGTTCCTTTGTTGAAGAAGCGGGCGAAAGGTGAGAGATTCCAACTGCTTTCAGCGTCACCACTTTGCGCACATGATGTTCGTCCGCCTCCACGATATATGACTCCCGCTCCAACGGGTGAGAATACAAAAAGAAAATACGCGCTGACGGACCGTGCGGCAAATGAGCGTTGGACGGTTCGTACGTCCGCACCGAGGAGACAACGGAATTGTCAATGTTCTGCACCCAATATACGATGACAGGCGCGGCTGCCGCCAGCACAACCCATATCCATCTCTGCCGCTTCCACCAAGCCTGCCCTTCCTTTTTACCTCCTATGCGCTGGACAAGCAATCCCCAGTACCATACGATGTAAAGGAACAACGCAAGCGACAGCCACGCCCACCATTGCCCTTCGATAAGGGATTGCTGCCAATAGTCGAACGGATCGACACCGACCCTGGCGATCGTGTGAAAATTGTTCAGAAAAAAGAGCGGCACCGCAAGCACCGCAGCGAGCGAATACAAGCGGCGAACCGTTCCTTTCACCAGCATCACCACACCGGCGAGCAACGTCGCGGTGCACATGAGGTAGTACAACATTGACATCCATAGCGGTGCACTTGGGCCCATATTGAATCCCCTTCCAGCCTTGATGGTTGTAATGTTCTATGAAATGGAGCACGTTTCCTTCTTTATGGAGAGATTTTCCCCCTGATCAACAGGTTCATTGATTAAATTTATGATTTCCTGACGCTCTTCTTGCTGTTTCTTGTCCATTTCTTGTTCCATCTGGATTTTTACCTTATTTGCTTGCACCCCCGACTCAGCATACACCAACGAAACACCCGATGTGTAAATGAGGCTCAAAGCGACAAGTGGAGAGAGCAAGACAGATTTTTTCATAAAATACAAACAACTACGTTAAATCAATATATTTACAATTAAAATTCTATTGGAAATGCAAAAAAAAAGAGTATTTATTACTAATGGAAAAATAGTCATATATTCACAAAAATTAGAGGGTACGAACACTCTCCCATCTGCGCTCACGCTTAGAGTTGGGGAATTCTTGGAAATACCCGCCCCACGGCAGGCTGCCAGCCAAGCCGCCCCCGTGCGTCCCATGGTTCGGCTGCCTTGTGACGGCAACAAACGAAGCCCTTCCTTCAACATCATTCCGAGCGGCGTTATGATCCGGGTCATGGTGCGCCCTGCATTGCGGGCGCACCCACTCTCGGACATGCAGCGGCTGCGCGTCGTCATGCCAGCTCTCGCAATATGAGCAGACTCGATACAAAGTGCTGACGACACGGATCAACGTACAGCCGTCTCATTTCGCTTTATACTCCAGCATCATGAGCAAGCGCTCCACACGAAAATGAAAATCGCCTCTTTCCAGCCGCTTCGGCTGAAAAGAGGCGCTGTTTCTTACGATTGGCTGCTGTCTCTCGCTTTTAAGGTGACCGATACGGTCGTCTCAAACCCATCGCGATAGATCGTCAGTTTGATGCGATCGCCCACTGATGTTTTCGTATACAAATATTTACGCAAGGCGCTGACGCTGTCGATTTTGTCGCCATTGATGGCGACGATGAGGTCTTTTGACTTCAACCCGGCATCGGCCGCCGGCGAGAACGGTTCGACCGACGTGATGGCCGCACCATATGTCACGTTGGACGGCAATTTCAGTTCATCAGCGCGGACTTCATCGGACAAATCGGCCACATCGACGAGCTGGACGCCAAGGTACGGGCGTTTGATTTTGCCGTCTTTCATGAGCTGTTCGACGATCGGCTTGACGTTTTCGCTCGGGATGGCAAAGCCGAGCCCTTCGACGCCCGTTTCCGCGATTTTCATGCTGTTGATGCCGATCACTTGACCCGCGCTGTTAATGAGCGCCCCACCGCTGTTGCCCGGGTTGATTGCCGCATCCGTCTGGATGACGTCAATCTCCCAGTCGCCCGCTGAGGTGGACACCGGCATCGTCCGTTTGCCGCTGACGATGCCTTCCGTCACCGTCCGCGACAAATCAAGACCAAGCGGGTTGCCGATGGCCGCCACGGGTTCGCCGATTTTTACCTTCGACGAGTCGCCGAAGCTCGCCACTTTCGTTACGCCATTGGCTGGGATTTTCAAGACGGCGAGGTCAGTGAGTGCATCCGCGCCGACGATGTCGGCTTTCACTTTTTTGCCGTTCGGGAGCGCCACCTCCACTTTGTTCGCTCCTTCAATGACATGGTTGTTCGTCACAATGTAGGCCACATTGCCTTCTTTTTTAAAGATGACGCCCGAACCCGTTCCCGCTTCGGTATCTTGTGCTTGATCAGAGAAAAAGTCCACTTGCTTCTGAATGTTGACGACCCCGACGACCGCATCGGCCACTTTGTTAATGGCGTCAATCATATTCGTTTTGACGTTCGCCGTCGGCTGCAATGGCAGCGCCTCGCTTTTTGCGGTCGTTTCCGCCGCTTCCGTTTGGGAATGGGTTTCCCCGTAAATCCATTTCGGCGCTACATACCATGTCGCAGCGCTGCCGATCACCGCTCCAGCGACAGAAGCGGCAAGCCACGATACGAAGCGGCCGCGGCGTTTCGGTTCTGGCGTTGGGGTTGGTTCAAATGGCATCATGTCCATGGGTCATCTCCTCCTTCATGATCCCTAATCGCATATGCGGCATTTTTGTGCGAATGGCCGCCAAGCAGTGAAATGGCGGGCGAAATACGACGATGCCACCGACATCGATCGGCCTTGCATAAAGAGAAGACCAGCGTCGCTGTTTCTTCCGGTTGTTCTGATGCATCGTTTCATCCCTTCCTGCATACGTTATGTCGTCTCCGGCGCTGGCGTCATCCGCTTCTGCTTCCGCCTCCGTCCCGCTGCGAGCGTGCGGATCGACAGGAAAATCCCCGTCGCGGTCAAAATGATCATCGCCACCGCCGCGACATCAACCGCCCAGCGGATGTCAAGCGAACCGATTCTCCCTTCGTGCAGCTGGCGGACGAACATCATGAGCGACGATCCGCCTCCCTCGGCGCGCGGTGCCATCGGGGCCGTAGATGCCCCCGCTCCCGACGTCTGCCCCGCCCCGAACGCGTTCATTCCTTCCTGCGCGGCGCGGTGCATCTCGCCGCGCTCCGCCTGGCCAATGAGCCACGGCTCGGATAGAAGGAGCCCCGTCACCGCCTCAACAAGCAAAAAGATCGAACTGATCAGCCCAATCCAAAGATGCAAATTCCTCATTTTCCTCATCGCCGTTTTCCTCCTTTTCCTCTTCGTCCATCATGATAGCCAAGGAAGGTGAAAAAATGGTGAAAATTCTTTTTGAGAGAACGGCCTTCTGCGCGGCGAATCGGCTGCGTTTTCACCGTTTTTTCACGAACGATTTGATATGATAAGAAGGAAGAGAGACAGAACGGGAGGAATGGCGATGAAAATTTTGCTGGCCGAGGACGATCTTCACCTAGGGGAGCTGATCGTTCATTTATTGAAAAAGAAAGGCATCGACCATATTGATTGGGTGCAGGAAGGGGAAGATGCGTACGATTACGCCATGGCGGAGTTTTACGATGTCGTCGTGCTCGATTGGATGCTTCCAAACGGCGATGGGGTCGATGTGTGCCGCCGCCTGCGGCAAAACGGCTACACGGGCGCGATTTTGATGCTGACGGCGAAAGACGCGGTGCAAGACCGCGTCACCGGGCTTGAAGCCGGGGCGGATGACTATTTGGTCAAGCCGTTTGAAATCGATGAGCTCGTCGCGCGCTTAAAAGCGCTCGCCCGGCGCACGTTCGTCCCGCTCCAAGAGGAAAAAGTGACGTTTCACGGCTTCACATTGAACCGGACAAGCCATACGCTCCATCGCGGCGATGAAGAGATTTTCCTCACTCCACGCGAGTTTCAGCTTCTCGATTTGCTCGTGCAAAACCAAGGGCAAGTCGTGCCGCGCGAAACGATATTGGACCGCGTCTGGGGATGGGATGCCGATGTGTCAATGAAAACGATCGACGCGACAATCAAGCTATTGCGCAAAAAGTTGAAAGACGATGTCATCCAAACCGTTCGAGGAGTGGGGTATAAAATTGAAAAATAACTGGAGGGAATGGCGCGACTGGCTGCGCCGCCTAGGAAGCGCCGACTTGTTCCGCCGCGCCCATTGGCGGCTGACGGCGCTCTACAGCGGCATTTTCACGTTGTTTCTCGCCTTGTTTGTCATGATCGCCGCGGCCTTGTTTTACTGGATCGCTACCTCTGACCAAGAGCGGCGCATCAGCCGCCTCGCCGAGCAAGAGGCGAATACGATCGAACAAGTGCTGCTCAAGCAAAGCAATTTCGACTTGTTTGATGATGAAAATGTCATTTTGTTAAGCGAAGACCAACTCTTTTTTTACGTCATCGGCCCGGACGGGGGCCTGCTCGCCGGGGATGAAGTCCACCCGCGCCTGCGTCCGTATTTTTTAAACGCCTTGTCCCATCTCAAGGCAAATGAGCGCGCTCCCGTCTACATGAGCGTCTCTTTGCCGGAACATATGCCCGGCCTCGCGCGCGAAGCGGCCCGCGACTGGCGCGTGCTCGCCGCCGCCCGTCCGCTCGTCATCCACGGCGATTTCGTGGGCATGCTGTATATCGGCATGGACGTCACGTCGTTTTTCGGCGTGTTCCATTGGCTGCTCATTGTGCTCATCGGCTTGGCCGTTTTGTTTCTCGCCGTCGGCGTCGCGCTCAGCTTCTTTATGTCCAAGCGTGCGCTCGCACCGATTGAAGAGGCGTACGAGCGGCAGCGCCAGTTCGTCGCCGACGCCTCTCATGAGCTGCGGACGCCGCTCAGCGTCGTCTTCTCGTCCGTCGAGGCGCTTTCGCTTGAGGAAGATGTGATGAAAAACGACTTTGCCCGCCGCCTGCTCGACCGCCTGCGTGACGAATTGAAGCGAATCACGAAACTGATGAACGACTTGTTGACGCTCGCCCGCGCGGATGCGAAACACGCCGCGCTGGAGCTTTCAAAACAAACGTTCGATTTCCGCCCGCACGCCGAGCGCACGTTCCAGCTCATGTCGGAACTGGCGGCGAAAAAACAGATTACGATGCATTTTCACGCTCCCGAGCAAGCGCTCGTCACCGCTGACCCGGACAAATTGACGCAGCTGTTGTACATTTTGCTCGACAACGCGATCAAATACACCCCCGAAGGCGGCGAGGTGACGCTGTCGATCCGCACCGAGCCAAAGCACGTGTTCCTTTCCGTCAAAGACACCGGCATCGGCATCCCGCCGGAAGACATCGGCCGCATTTTCGACCGCTTTTACCGCGTCGACAAAGCGCGCTCGCGCCAACAAGGCGGCCACGGCCTCGGGCTGTCGATCGCCAAATGGATCGTCGACGCCCACGGCGGCGCGATCCACGTCCAAAGCCAACTCGGGCAAGGGTCGGAGTTTCTTGTCCGTCTGCCTGCTTAGAAGGCCGGTGAAAAACGGCTGTCACGAGCAAATCAGCGGCATTTCGCCAAAAAAGAAGGATGATTTCGCAAGGTTTTTCTAATTGGGAAATAGATGGAACTAGCAGCATTTTGTACTAAATCACCAGCCTTTTAGATCTTGCGGCGCGCTGTCATTGATAGGCGGCAAGGCGCGCCTTCTTTTTGAACATGATGAAATTGATTTTGCATTCAGCTGGCTACTCGCCACGTTTCACACTCAGCTTGTATGGAAGATGAAAACGGAAAATCGGAAATTTTATAGATGAACGATGGGCTTTATATTTTATCGCACTTCAAACATGAATGAATCATTTCTGCTTATTGCATGCAGGTATTGTTTATGATAAGATATAAAACGAAATGACCGAAACGTCCATTTGGTCAAAAAGATGAACGCCCCTGTTAGATAAAAAGAAACAAATGATTGATGCAACAACTCATCAGAGTGAATGGCACATGACTTTAAACGTTGATTGGGGGAAGGAACGCGAACCATTGTTTCAACAAAAGATTGCCCAACGGTTCGGCTGATATCGGTAAAAAGGATTGTCTCCATGACCATCCTTCTCTTTTTTACAAAAAATGACTAAATGGACAAATCGGTCAATATTATTAAAAAGGAGGTTCCGCATGTGCGTGCATTTCAATTATGGATGCAGGAATGGAAAGCAGTTGCATCCAATCGGAAAACACTGATTCCGATTATAGCTGTCTTATTTATTCCGCTTCTATACAGCGGCATGTTTTTATGGGCGTTTTGGGATCCATACGATCATTTGGACGAACTTCCTGTCGCCGTGGTAAACAAAGACAAGGGGACAACGTTTGAGGGGAAAGCGTTTCATCTCGGCGATGATCTTGTTGAAAAGTTAAAAGAAAAAAAACAGTTTAACTGGCATTTTGTAAACGAACATGAAGGGGAAAAAGGATTAAAAGAACAAAAGTACTATATGCTCATTCAAATCCCTGAAGATTTTTCACAAAATGCGACGACGTTGCAAGACGATCACCCGAAAAAACTTCAACTTATTTACAAGCCCAATGAAGGATTTAACTTTTTATCAGCCCAAATTGGCGGAACAGCGGTTGAAAAAATCAAAACAGAAGTAGCCAAAACGTTAACGGAAACGTACGCAGAAAATATGTTTGAAAACATTCAAACATTAGCAGACGGGTTAACAAAAGCGAGCGATGGAGCCAAACAATTACATGATGGTCTCGGCGAGGCAAAAAATGGAACAAACAAACTGTATGATGGAATGAAAAAAGCGGAGGATGGATCCAAAGATTTGCATCATCATTTAGCGACACTTGCCGAAAAATCCATGGCCTTTACTGACGGATTGAATCAAGCAGTCAATGGTTCCACGCAAGTTCAAGCAGGGGTTCAAATGCTTGACAACGGGATGAAACACATGGCCGACGGGCAAGGGCAGCTGCTTGACGGAGCAAAACAGGCGCAAGAGGGAACCGCAAATCTTGCTTCCGGTGCAAAACGCGTATATGAAGGAATGCAAACACTCGATGCCCGCATGCCGCAGCTTTTGCAAGGTTCGGAACAATTAAGCGGGGGAGCCGAAAAGCTAGCATCATCGCTTGCGCAATGGCAACAAGGGGCGGCTCGGGTTCAAACAGGGGCGACCCAAGTAACAGGCGGGCTTGAACAGTTAGCGGCGCAGCTTGATGCACTCATTGCTCAAACCCCCGATCCGACACAAAAGGCGGTGTATGAGCGGCTAAAGGAAAATGTTGAGAAATTATCATTCGGAAGCAAACAAGTCGAAAACGGCATTGCGCAGTTAAACGATGGAGCCAAAGCATTACAATCAGGAGCAGCGTCGTTAAACAGCGGGGCGAAACAGCTGCATGAAGGGCATATTGCTCTCGACCGCGGGGTCGACGAACTGCTTTCTGGACAACAGCAGCTTGTCAATGGCGCCAATGCACTCTTGAACGGCCAAGAAAAGCTTGTCGCAGGCATGAACACGTTGCACGAAAAAATGAAAGAAGCGGAACAAGGAGCTGACAAACTCGCGAAGGGCGGCCAAACACTGACCTCTGGTCTGCAAGTGCTTGCTCAAGGAGCTGATCGGCTGCAAGACGGCGCCCATCAATTGGCGGATGGTTCGCAGCAACTAGCAAGCGGAATGAATGAATTAACGAGTGGGACAAGGCATTTGCAAGATGGTATGAATCGACTGACAGACGGCTCAGAAGAACTAGCGGATCAGTTAAAAGAAGGGGCCAAAAAAGCAAGCGACGTAAAAGCAAATAAAGACGTATACGACATGTTTGCAGAACCGGTGAAAGTAAAAAATGAAAAAGTGAATGAAGTGCCAAACTACGGAACAGGATTTACACCATATTTCTTGTCGTTAGGCTTGTTTGTTGGGGCGCTTTTACTCTCGATTGTCTTCCCGCTTCGCGAACCAGCAGCGGTTCCACGTTCGCCATTTCATTGGTTTTTTGCAAAATTTGGTGTGCTCATTGGGGTTGGGATTTTTCAAGCGCTTCTGGCCGATAGCGTATTGCTTTACGGACTTGACTTACAAGTGAAAAGCGTTCCGTTCTTTATCTTGTTTAGCGTTGTCACAAGCATTGCCTTTTTATCTGTCATTCAATTTCTCGTCACAACCTTCGGGGATCCGGGACGGTTTATTGGGATTGTCGTATTAATTTTGCAATTAACAACAAGCGCCGGAACGTTCCCGCTCGAGCTCATTCCGCGTTCGTTGCAGCATTTTAACGCATGGCTCCCAATGACCTATTCTGTTTTCGGATTCAAAGCGGTCATCTCAAGCGGCGATTTCTCATTTATGTGGGAAAACATCGGTAAGTTGCTACTGTTTATCGTCGCCATGATGGTTGGAACGATGGCGTATTTTACGATGCAACATCGCCGGCGATTTGCAACAGCCGTCGAACAAGCTTCTGAGGCATAATATGCTTCAGAAGCTTTATTTTTCACCTCACATTTCGCACCCTCCCGACGAAAATCGGGAGGATTTTTTCGTTCTGATATCAAATGAATTTCCTTTTGAGTCAGTCCCATGCCTAAAATGAGAAATATTCTTTTCTTCATCCCATGGCACAAACACTATGTATGGATAGAGCGATTTTTAACGCTGAACTTGACGGATATGGACATGGATGAGAGCATCTACGTCTAACATGATACGGAACGACTAACGATGGTCAAAAAAGATTGCCATCGCTAGTCGTGTTGGCCAAAACGTTATTCTGAAAAGCGAGATAAAAAATCCTTTAGCCTAGTCGATAAAAAATCGGGAAAGATTTTAGAAACATACGGTGAAATTATACAGCCCCTAGAACAAGTTGCAACAAAAACACGCATTCACGATGGCATTGACATAGGGCATGACCAAGTCTCCGACATCTCGGATTTCGATGGGAAACAGGCGGATGATGATGACAGAGATCGCGATGATGAGGAACAAACCGATTAGAGCGCCACCCAACCGCGCATGCGGATTCCATCGAATTCTCGCCAAGCCGACGATCAACGAGCCGATGGCGAATCCGAGAAACGAGCCGTACGCATAATATCCGACATCAAACGTCGGAAACAAAAAGGAAAACAAGAACACAAAACAAAGCGCCGCCAACATCAAGCCCATACGACCGAACCACGTCTTCCCCTCCTTCGTCCCCACAATGTCAGAAAAAACAGATGCCCGTCAAAATCATCGTCCATCTCGCGGCGGATCCCCTATTCATGATATACTCAAAAATCCTTCAAAAAAATGTTCGCTTTTCACCTAATTTTCTCCTTCCCCCTCTACAATACAAACCGTAAGCCAGTCCACTGCCGAAAAAAGGAGGTGACGATGTGAAAAAGGCACAAACGTTCCTATTCATCGCGCTCGCTGCTCTCGTTGGATGGAGCGCGTTTCATGTTCTGACGCCGCATGAAGTGATGGCGCACGGCCGTCCGGGCGTTCCATTTGCCGGCGTGCACGATGGATTCGGACATCACCATCGAGAGTTCGGCATGGGATCGCGCGAAGGCTGGATGATGGCAGGTTTGTTCATGTGGTGGCTCATTCCGTTTTTGCTCGTGGGCGCGGGGGCGATATGGCTCGCCGCGGCGCGGTCGAAGCGCTGGATCGGTTGGGCGCTTGTCGCTTTAGGCGTTGCTGCGATCTTGCCGAAATGGGTGCTGATCTTGCTGGCGCTGGCCGCCGTGTACACCTTAGGGCGCCGTCAAGCGCGAAAAACGGCAATTGCCGAAGCATGGGCGCCAGCACTGCCGTCCGTTCCCGTCGATTGGTTGGATGAATGGGAAAAAACAATACAAAAGGAGGCCAAACAACATGGGCATTTTTCGCCGGATCAAAACGATTATTCTCGCTGAGGCGAATGAACAAATTGACCGCTGGGAAGACCCCGTTGCCATGACGAAACAATATTTGCGCCAGCTTGAGCAACAACTCGAACAAGGCCGCCAAGCGCTCGCCCAACAATGGGTCGCCGAGCGGCGCTATGAGACGCTCATCGCCCAAGCCGAAGCGACCATTGAGAAACGAAGCCGCCAAGCGAAACTGGCGCTCGAGCGCAACGAAGAATCGGTCGCCAAACTGGCGCTGCGTGATAAACTGTTGTACGAGAAAAAGCTGGAGGCGTACAAACAACAATACGACGCCATCAAAGCGAAAACAGTTGAGGTCGCCAATCGCTTGAACCAACTACGCGAACGGTACGACGGACTCGCCGCCAAGCAGCTCGAGCTCGCGGCGCGGGTGAACGCCGCTCAAGCGTTGAAACAAATCGACACGGCGCTCGCTTCGTTTTCCGCCGATGAGGCGCTGCGCGGCTTCGCCCGCATGGAAGAGCGCGTCATCGCCTTAGAAGCCGAAGCGGCCGCCGCCCGGTTCGGTACGAATGCTGCGTTGTCCCCCGTGCCATTTGATGAAGAAGTCGAACGTGAGTTAGCCAAGTGGAAAGAAGCCCAAGCCAATAACGCCTAATCCCCTCCCCCTTTGACATAGATGACCCCCTTGCCGGGCAGGCAAGGGGGATGGTGTTTGTTCAGGGAAATGACACCGCTCCCCACCGTCGCACGGCCTGACTCTCGCTTTCCCCCGTTCGGAAGCAAAATCGTTTCCTTTGTTTTTCCATCGTGGTAAAATCATTAGAGAAACGAAATAATACAGGAGATGACCTCCTATGAACTGGAAGCGAAGCGTCCGCGTTCTTTGGCTGTGCAATTTCATGGTTTCTGCCGGGATGACGATGGTCATTCCCTTTTTGTCGCTCTTTTTATGGCAAATGGGCGTCACTGAGCACCACGCCTTGAGCATCTGGACAGGACTTGTGTTTTCCGTCACGTTCCTATCAGCCGCTGTCATGGCGCCGATTTGGGGGGTATTCGCCGATAAGTACGGCCAGCGCGCCAACCTCATCCGCGCGGGGATCGGCATGGGCTTGATCACCGGATGCATGGCGTTCGCCGCCTCACCGATGGCGCTGCTTGCTCTCCGATTTCTTGTCGGCTTTTTCTCTGGATTTATCACTGTCTCGTTTTCATACTTGGCCCGCGTTGTGCCGAGAGACCATAGCGGCGAGGCGCTCGGGACGCTGCAGACGGGAAGCATCGCCGGCAACATCATCGGGCCGCTCATCGGCGGCGCCTTATCCGACCTGTTCGGCTTCCGCCCGGTGTTTCTCGTGACCGGGCTTTGCATTTTACTGACGCTCTTGCCGGTCATTTTTTGGCTCGAAAAAGATCCCGTCGTGCCGCAGACAAAAGAAAACAAGGCCAGCTTCAAAGAAGTATTCAGACACCGGCCGCTCATCGTCTTATTTATCGCCACGTTTCTCGTGCAAATTGCGGTTCTTGGCGTCAACTCGATGATGACGATTTTTGTCCAATCGCTCATCGGCCATTCTAGCAATCTCGCCTTTCTATCCGGCCTCGCCTCGTCGATCACCGGCATCGCGACGATCATCGGCGCACCGTACTTAGGGAAACTCGGCGACCGAATCGGGCAGGAGAAAACATTACCGATACTGCTTGTGCTGTCCGGCTTGTTCGCCTTGCCGCAAGTATGGACGGACAACATTTATGAGCTGTACGTGTGGCGCTTCTTGCAAGGGCTTGTTGTTGGCGGCGTATGGCCGTCTATTCAAGCGCTCATCAACGCGCAAAGCCCGCGCCGCATTCAAGGGCGGGTGTTCGGCGTCACGGCAAGCAGCCGCTTCCTCGGCAACTTGACTGGCCCGACCGCCGCAGGCGCGATCGCAGGGTTCTTTTCCATTTCCTCCATTTTCGTCTTATCTGGTCTCTTGTTGATCGCCACCGGCGCATTGGTCGGGTATGCGACGCATGACCGTGCATGGCGCGAGGAAATGAAAGAGAAGATCGCCGCTTGGACACATCGTCTCCATAGTCGGTACTGACAACCACAGCGGCAAGAGGCGCGGCAGAAAAAACGAAACGGCCCGAAGAACCATTCCTTTCGGGCCGTTTCCTCTCATCGTTTCATTTCTCCGTCCATTTGATCCATCGAAGCAACGAATACGGAATCGCTTCCCCGACGCGTCCATTTCGCCCGGTCGTCGTCTCCGCCATCGTCAATGAATTCCAAATCGCTTCCTCTGTCGCCTCAACAGCCGCCTGAAACAACTCGTTCATGAGCGGCGCATCATCGCGGACAAGCGGCGGCAGCGCCTGATGCGCTGAATCCACAAAATGCGGAACCGTGTATGCCGTCGAAAAGGCGATGACGATGTCGCCGCTGCCATGATGAACGTGGCTTCCCGTCCGCGCCAGCCCCACCGCCGCCCGCTTCGCCAGCCGCTTCAACTGCCGCGCATCAAGCGGCGCATCGGTCGCGACGATCATCATAATCGAACCAGCCGGCACATCCCGTTCATCAAACGACGGCGGCACATACGGCACAAACCGCAGCTCTTCACGCCGCCCGAAATTGCTCACGACCAGCGCCCCGACCGTATATCCCCTGCTCACGACCCGCGACGAGCTGCCAACGCCCCCTTTCCAACCGAAACACATCATCCCCGTTCCTGCCCCGACCTCTCCTTCTTCCATCTCCACCCGCGCCGCGGCAATCGCCTCTTTCGCATGCTCCTTCGTCACCGAAAGCGCCCGCGCCGTATTCAAATAGCTGTCATTGCATTCCCCGACGACAATGTTGGCCGACCCGGTCGTATCTCCGATCTCCGGCGTCATCGCAAGCATATACTCAAGCGTCCCTTGCCAGACAGCGCCGACACTGAACGTATTGGTCAGCATAATCGGCGACTCGATCAACCCAAGTTCCTCGACCTGCACCAACCCGACCGTTTTCCCAAAACCGTTCAAAACAAAACAAGCCGCGGGCACCTTCTCCAAAAACCAGTTGCCCCCATGCGGCAACACCGCCGTCACCCCAGTGCGGATCACTGTCCGCTCATTCATATCTTCCCGAATCGTCACATGACCGACCCGCACCCCAGGCACATCGGTGACTTGATTGCGCTCCCCTGTCGGAAGCGTGCCGATGGAAAAACCAAGATCGCGAAGTTTGCGGCGCATCCATCCCACCCCTGTCGCTTTTCTCCGCCTTCTTTCAAACCGTCCAACGCCAACGCAGCATGTCCGCCGACACGACGGTGAACGAGAAAGAAGCGTGATTGTTCCCATGTCAAGTATATCGCATCGGACTGAGGAAATGCAGCAGCGGCAAAGAAAGGCGGTGAACAACCATGCCTGGTGGATCAATGGGGCCATACAAAAAAAGCAGATGCCAAAACGTTCTCCATGTGCGAAACAAAAAAGCGGCTTCCTGCAAAGCAAGCGGCGCAAGAATGAGCAGCCGAAGCAAAACGAAGCGGTCGATCGGGGAAGTGCAGCCATCCGGTTTCTTCAAACGGAAGACGTTCATACGATGGCGTGACATTGAAGAGGGTTTCGCCTCTTATAGGCGCGACAAAAACTGGGCGGAAACGCGTGGAGAAAGCGGCCGACTCCGGTTTCAATCCCTCGTAGGTACGATAAAAACCATTGATAACAGCCAAAATATTATAAAGGTCAAACGGGTTTCAATCCCTCATAGGTACGATAAAAACGACAAATTTCCGAGACACAGCGAAGGAGCTAAAGGTGTTTCAATCCCTCATAGGTACGATAAAAACATGAACTTGATTGACCATATCGAAAATCTCGAGCGTTTCAATCCCTCATAGGTACGATAAAAACACGTTTTGCAATTTCCTTCACCTCTATTTCTAGAGAGTTTCAATCCCTCATAGGTACGATAAAAACAATCGCTAGTTTCTTACTTGCAAGCCCGTTTGTCACGTTTCAATCCCTCATAGGTACGATAAAAACATTTGGTCTGTGTCTTTGACCAAAATTTGAAAGGAGTTTCAATCCCTCATAGGTACGATAAAAACGAATCTTGGCTGGTTTTCGGCTTCGAAGCCGGACAAGAGTTTCAATCCCTCATAGGTACGATAAAAACTGAAAGCCAAAACAGGTTTGTTTACGGGCATCTCGTCCGTGTTTCAATCCCTCATAGGTACGATAAAAACCTTATCCAGTTCGACCGCCTCGTTGATCGCAATATCTTGTTTCAATCCCTCATAGGTACGATAAAAACCGGAGATGGAGCTATATTAGGGGGATATTGAAAAATTTGTTTCAATCCCTCATAGGTACGATAAAAACGTGTAGCATTGTACGACTTTCCGGAACCAACAAAACCCGGTTTCAATCCCTCATAGGTACGATAAAAACGGGGCGACCTCAAAAAGACACTTAAAGTGGTTGAGGGTTTCAATCCCTCATAGGTACGATAAAAACGCCAAAACGAATCTACAGAACAAGGAGTGACTGAAGTTTCAATCCCTCATAGGTACGATAAAAACTTTCTCACAGCGTTAGTAATCACGCCAACCTTTGAGTTTCAATCCCTCATAGGTACGATAAAAACTTCCTCGAGCTTTTGCAATATCTGCTGATTTTCAGTTTCAATCCCTCATAGGTACGATAAAAACTCGATAAATTTAATAAGTTAACTGCGGCCAGAGCGATCAGTTTCAATCCCTCATAGGTACGATAAAAACCGATACCTTTATTTATATATTTTCGATTAGTCCAGAGTTTCAATCCCTCATAGGTACGATAAAAACGTGTAGACGAGCGGCCACATTTGCGTCCGGCGTATGAGTTTCAATCCCTCATAGGTACGATAAAAACTTGGCGGATCGCGAACGACATAAGCATGAGGGACAAAGGTTTCAATCCCTCATAGGTACGATAAAAACGGTTGCCGAAGATGAATGGGAGATTGTAGCATATGTTTCAATCCCTCATAGGTACGATAAAAACTACAGGAAAAGAAATCGGTGGATGGTGAGTGTTTGAGTTTCAATCCCTCATAGGTACGATAAAAACCCGTCGCGTTCATTTGCTGGAATTTGGACATGCAAAGGTGTTTCAATCCCTCATAGGTACGATAAAAACGAAAAGCATCCGCATTAAAGACTTGGAGATCGTCGAAGTTTCAATCCCTCATAGGTACGATAAAAACGCGTCGCCAACTCCCGCCACTTCGAGCGCCCATTGGCGGGTTTCAATCCCTCATAGGTACGATAAAAACAAATAACGTTTTTTAAACGATTGAAGTGACTTTTTCAAAGTTTCAATCCCTCATAGGTACGATAAAAACTGGGAGCTATAGGTGCTGTTTGTAGAGGAGAAAATAGAATGGTTTCAATCCCTCATAGGTACGATAAAAACGCTCATCTGTTTGAAGAAAAAACGGATGAATATGAGTTTCAATCCCTCATAGGTACGATAAAAACGCCTTCCTTCCCAGTGGCGTACGCCATTTGCGAGGAGTGTTTCAATCCCTCATAGGTACGATAAAAACACTCAGTGCCGCCTGGCTGATCCCGATCTTCTTTGGTTTCAATCCCTCATAGGTACGATAAAAACTCATCGGCAGTGTAGCTGGAAACGATGAACAAGAGGGTTTCAATCCCTCATAGGTACGATAAAAACTCGGGCTCCATATCAGCGCGAAATCATGGATGCGATGTTTCAATCCCTCATAGGTACGATAAAAACGAGATCGGGGAGTTGGCCAATGAAACACGGTGTTTGTTTCAATCCCTCATAGGTACGATAAAAACACGCGATGAAGCACCAACGTTGGCCCTTCCGTTCCGGAGTTTCAATCCCTCATAGGTACGATAAAAACGCGATCGTCGTGCAATCCAACCTTGCTCATGACTACGGTTTCAATCCCTCATAGGTACGATAAAAACTCTTCAAGCAGACGGCGCTCTGTCTCTTGATCTTCGGGTTTCAATCCCTCATAGGTACGATAAAAACGGATTCGGCTTACTCAACCAACCAGTGCCTTACACGTTTCAATCCCTCATAGGTACGATAAAAACAAGGTACAAGCTATTGCGATTACTCATTGTGGATGGAAGTTTCAATCCCTCATAGGTACGATAAAAACGCTGATGCTCTTATTATTCCTGTGCGTGTGGATGAGGTTTCAATCCCTCATAGGTACGATAAAAACTGATTTGCTCCATACGACTTTCATCTCGCCCATCCTTTCTGTTTCAATCCCTCATAGGTACGATAAAAACATATGTTCCATGTGTTTCTTATTAATTTTTACTTCTGTTTCAATCCCTCATAGGTACGATAAAAACAATTCATTTTAAGACAAAAAAGCGTTACTGGATGTTGTTTCAATCCCTCATAGGTACGATAAAAACCCGATATGTGGAAGTGACATTCAAAAAGTGGCTGGTTTCAATCCCTCATAGGTACGATAAAAACTATCCCCCGCCCCGACCATCATCCGCAAATCATCGTTTCAATCCCTCATAGGTACGATAAAAACCACCATTTGGTATTTAGAAGCGCGCTTGGATCGGGGTTTCAATCCCTCATAGGTACGATAAAAACCGGCGCCCGCCCGTCGATGGGAAAAACCGCGCTTGTCCTGTTTCAATCCCTCATAGGTACGATAAAAACCAGAAGATCATCTTGTATATCATCAGCCAGATTCGGTTTCAATCCCTCATAGGTACGATAAAAACTAGCACTCAGTGCCGCCTGGCTGACCCCGATCTTCTTTGGTTTCAATCCCTCATAGGTACGATAAAAACTAGTACCGCTGTTTCTCTTCGGTACGAAGGGTTTCATAGAGTTTCAATCCCTCATAGGTACGATAAAAACGAAAGCGAACGTCAAGAAACATTGACAGACGCTTAGTTTCAATCCCTCATAGGTACGATAAAAACAGAAAAACAGCCTTCCTTGTTGAATGGGTAGACGGTGTTTCAATCCCTCATAGGTACGATAAAAACGGGAATTAGTTTTAAAAAATTGGTTGAGTTGTTTGGTGTTTCAATCCCTCATAGGTACGATAAAAACGCGTTTTTGAGCGACATTACTACGCGGTTATTAGCGGTTTCAATCCCTCATAGGTACGATAAAAACTTTCGTGCAGTACAATGACGTCGTCCATATATCGAATGGTTTCAATCCCTCATAGGTACGATAAAAACTATGCTTGCAGCGTGCCAGCACACGCTTGGGGAAATAGGTTTCAATCCCTCATAGGTACGATAAAAACTTTGTTGCTTCTGCGCCACTTTTTCGAGCTGGGAAACGGTTTCAATCCCTCATAGGTACGATAAAAACATCGCTCGATGATCGCAACCGAGTTTTTGAGATTGGTTTCAATCCCTCATAGGTACGATAAAAACGAAAAGATGTTTACAAATCACCAAATGATGATATAAGTTTCAATCCCTCATAGGTACGATAAAAACGTATTCCACTGATGTTGTCGTAGCCATAGCGAGCCTGTTTCAATCCCTCATAGGTACGATAAAAACATGTGCTGAATGTGCTGACACGCATCCGGAACGAGATGCGTTTCAATCCCTCATAGGTACGATAAAAACTGGGCAATAGTTTCACCAACGCTTTCGCCTCGGCCTCGGCGTTTCAATCCCTCATAGGTACGATAAAAACGTAGTTCCGGCTGTTGTTTTCACTACAAGCGTGGAGTTTCAATCCCTCATAGGTACGATAAAAACGCTCCGGCGTCAGCTGATATGTCCGTACCGTTGTGTGTTTCAATCCCTCATAGGTACGATAAAAACTCGGCTTCACTGTACCGAGTCAGCTGTTTCAGCGAGTTTCAATCCCTCATAGGTACGATAAAAACGCAAGATGTAGATCATTCTTTTCCCTCCAATGCTTGGTTTCAATCCCTCATAGGTACGATAAAAACTTTTCAGCACTTGGCGTTGTACATAATCAACGGGATTCAAGTTTCAATCCCTCATAGGTACGATAAAAACTTCCTTAGCGTCATCGCCAGGTCTATTTTGGTGCAGTTTCAATCCCTCATAGGTACGATAAAAACAAAATGATTGAGGAAGATTTAGGCGAGCGCTTCGGCAAGTTTCAATCCCTCATAGGTACGATAAAAACCCCAAAAAGGCTTGTTCCATCAAGCTTTTCGGTTTGGAGCTATTTTCAGCATAGCACGTTTCAAAAATTCTGTCAATGACTTTCAATCGTGATGGCTGTAGGCTTGGAGCGTCAAAAACCATTGTCGTCGATCCCCCGGGTTTTTTGCATGATTGGAGGTCGACGACAATGCAAAGGCGGGTTGACTTCTTCGGCTGTTCGATCTTTTCCGCCGGCAGCCCGGTCAGTTCGTGGATCGTGTCGATATCCTACCCTTTCATCAACATTTCCTTCGCGATGTCGGGTTTCCCTTCCTCGATCCTTTTTGGCGTCCTTGTTCAATCCCATGCTTCATTCCCTGCTTGATCCTTGTCCGATTTCGCCGAAACTGCTCTCGTTTGATTGACGCTCCGAAGGCTTCACTTCCCGTGCAACTCACGGTACCAGTCGCTATGCAGGATATCTCGAAAGATTGATACTGTCGTTTCGATCTCTGTCAAGTTCAATTCCACAATCATCACATCGAAATACCCTCGTTAGATGGCCACCTCTTGTGTTTGATTTCCCTACTCTCTAAGCAATCCCCGAACATCTTCCTCTGAAAGATCCACCAACCGAGCAATGTCTTCCACCGTCATTCCTTTGCGTGCCATGTTACGAATCAGCTGTTTCATTCCTTGTTTCATTCCCTGTTTCATTCCTTGTTTGATGCCTTCTTCCAACCCTTGTTTCCTTCCCTTTTGCTCATAGGAAATGATCAGCTCCAACACGTTCTCTTTTTCTTTCGTTTCCATCGCCCTCACCTCTCTTTGGAGTTGTTGCTCTTCCTCCTCCGACAACTTCACATACGTTTCAAAAAAACCCAAGAGCAGCCGCTGCCTCGCTTCATCCAGCTCCAATCGCACCAACATGCGCAAAAACTCTTTTTTCAACTCGACTTTCTCACTTTCAGTATACCCCATTTTGCCAAGGAGGGCAGCCGCGATCGGATTGTCATGCCGGATGTAGTCCCGCCAATGTTTCTTGCGCAACTCCACCGGGAAAAAGCGGAACTGCAGCACCTCGCCAAAGGGAAACTCGATCGAAAACACGGACGGCTCCTCGCGGAGGGCATCATGGCTGAAGACGGCGATCGGAACGATGCGGGTGCGGTATTTTTCAAACAGACGGCTGAAATAGACAAACATGCGCTCTGGAAACGATGGCTGCACGTAGCTTTGATTCTCCACATGAACGATGATCAGCCCATCTTCTCCTTTCAGCTTCGTCTCGACCAACAGATCGACGCGGTACTTTTCTCCTGCGGTCACATCAGTGAACAGTTCTTCGGACAAAAAGGACAAATGGCGGAAATCGATATGCTCGTGGATGTCGGGGAAAAAGAGAAGGAGAAACTCTTCGAAGAACGTTTGGATCAGTTCTTTGAACAGCCGGTCATGGTCAATGGCCATTCCATCACCCCTCTTTGAACATGTTCAACATATCGATTCGCGGGCAAGAGGCAAAAATCCTGCATGGAAGATAGAAAAAATGGAGAGCTAGGATGTACATCAGCACATTGTGTCAGAATCCTGCCTTCAAATTAGTAGATGTGCATTTTTAAGAGAGGCAAACAAGGGGCCCCTTAGTCGGCATGAGGCTGGTTTTTGATTGCATCATCGAGAACGGTCAACGTTCCGGAAAATCCCTTGGTGATCAAGGCGGCGACGAGACGAACGTGATGCTTCAAAACCGAAAAGGTGAACCCCAATGTTATGAAAAACTTGTGAGCTCCTTGATAACGTGCTTATCCATTCATGAGACATGAACCTGTAGGAATGGTTGGCACATTGATTCTAACCAAGGAGTCCGGTTCATGTCTCCTTTTTTGTTTGGTTGCAAATTTATTACAGTTCATTTGCTCATCTAGAGAAATGATCTATCCATAAAAGAAAACAGGTTCTATTGAAGTTCGAAATCTTGTCGTCGATCCCCCGGATTTGGACACAATGGGGGTCGACGACAACTGGGATGGTGTCATTCGTCATTTAGCAGCTGTTGAAGCTTGTCAATTTTTTGCTTTTGTTTTTTGCTGATGCCTTTTCCCCATTCGCCGATGCGTTGCCAATACGCCTGCAAGGCAAGGGCGGCTTGTTTGTTTCGCTGCTCAAGGACTTGCTGGTACAGCACGTCTTTGCTTCGCTGCTTATCCGCTTCGCTGTCGGCGAGCCGTTCAATTTCGGCCACCAACCGTTCTTCGGGGGAGAGAAGAGCCAGCCTTGCTCGTTCTTCTTCCTCGCGTCTCTTTCGCTCCACCATTTCCTGCTCGATTTTTCGACGCTCAAGACGGGCGCGCTCTTTTTGCACCATTGGGAGGAATTCGGTTTCCGTCACGTCGTCCACTTCAGAAAATCGACCGTAGCCTGACGATGTTTTCGAACCGATCCCCCATTCCATCAACGCCTGTTTTGTGTATAACGATGCTGCCTCCAACAAACGGGCGGTTTTTTCATCGTCTCGAAAGCCATAGGCCGTTAAATAAATGTCTGCCTCTGCAGCCATGACCGTCCAAAACGAAACGGGAACAGGTTTTTGATTATCTGTCGCAGCGTTTTTTCCCTCATAATACTCCTTCATATGTACAGCGAGCACATCCTTTTCCAACCGCAATCCATCGATGAGAAAGATGTCGTAAAACTGCACCTGTCCTTTATTGCCTTGCGTCCCAAAAATCGCGCGTCCGTCTTCATGCTCGCCGAGCCGTTTCTCGTCCCCTTCGCAATACGCCTCGATAAACCAATGGCGCACAAGGCCTTTCAGACTGGAGGCAGGAATGTAAGGAAGACCGTACACGGGGTGGATCGTCAATGACGTCTCGCGAACATGCCCCGCGCCCAGTCCGTGGACAATTCGGCCAGAGAGGCGGGCTTTCAGCTTCTTGACTCCCCCTGTTTGCGCCCATTCCACCATGGCCTGTTCTCGCTGCGCCCGCAGCTGCTCGCCAACCTCTTTCAGCTCTGGGAGAATCGGGGCGGATTTCAACTGTTTCGAAGGTTCCCACACTTTTTTACGGTCATTCCACCGATGCTCAATAAAATAATGGAGATGGTACGCCAAATGCCCGATCGATTTATTGGCCTTTTGCACGACTTCTAGGGTGTCCTTTGGATGAAAAAGCATGCCCTCCCCTCCTTACTCTGCCGCCTTTGCATCGTCTTTCGCCATCCCGTCGGCAAACTTGCGCATCCAATCTAACAGCGCCATGGCTTCCATCGTCCATAACCGGTAATCAGCGCTCGATAAGTTGACGACAGCCTCGACGAGTTCTTGGTTTGCCGATGAAAATTGATCCGGAAACTGTTCCCTCATCCATTTTGCGAGGGATTGATAAATCGCCTTGTATTCCTTCCCTTTTTGAAAACAAAACGCCAATGCTTGTCCGAGACCGTTGACTTGAATTAAGGACGGCATTTTTTTGACGTAAGAACGATAGTTTTCGAAGCTTCCTCTCAATCGTTCTTTTGCCTGTTTCACTTCTTGAAACGCAAATGCGGCTCTCCCGTTCTCAATCCCCACACGCTTCACGTTTGTTTCCATGGCTTCTCCTCCGTTCACACCCAAATCGTTCTCATCATTCCGCGACCTAATGTACTGTTCCCGCCAAGCTGAAAGACGGATGGAAATTTGTTTTCATTCAGAAAGTACCGTTCAATATCCGCAGCCTTCGCAAGACCGTCTATTCCGTCTCCCCGTACATCACCAATGTAGAGGAAACTGTAAAAAACCGTTTCTGGCGGAACATTTTCCTCATACCAGAGCGCACCGTTGTCAACGGTCCCTGTCTCCGGTGAAATGCGAATGCGCGCGTTAATTTCGGTCGACAATTTGACGAAATCCGTGAAATCGTCATCGGAGAGAACAACGAGTCGATCTACAAGACGCAGGCGGCAATGCTCCCCAAGGAGGGCGGCAAGTTGTTCCGCCAGCTGTTTCGCTTCAGAAGAGACGGTGACCGAAAACGCATACTCCTCCAACACAATGCGTCCATTGACCGCCATCAACCGGTCGGAACTGACCGTGTTCGGTGCGGGCATCGGAAGAAGTTGAACTTCTTTCCCGATCGATTGCTGATGAACGCTCATCTCTTGATTCCACCGCTCAATCACAAACGGGCACGTAATCCAAGCAAATACGCCGCGAAGCGATTTAACCGGAAACAGCAAAACACGTGCATCACTCAGAGCAATGGCGCTCGCTTGTGTGACGCTTTCCTGTCCTTTGTCCGCGCCGAAAATCAGTTCAAGCTTCTTCCTATCTTCAGGAAGCGACTGTGTCATGTGATACCGAAGCGCGCCTTTGAGCGAGGAGCTTTCGATTTTTGGAAATCCTGTATGCTTCTCCCGCTGGATAGGCAAGTCGACAAACCCGATCTCGCTCCCACTCCCCGCATGGACAGACGTAATGGCATGCATAAGAAAAGGCCGTACGATCGAATACATTACAACTCCTCCTCGCTTTCTTTTGCACTCGTGATCACCGCAAACCCAAACCCTTCCTCTGCCCCTTCATCAGTGAAATGAACACCGTCAAGGGCAGAAAAGACATGGGGCAAATCATCATCCCGCTCGATCTTCACGTAAATGACAGAACCCGCTGGAACCATCCATTTTCGCGGTTTTGGACGATGTCGGACGATGTCCCATCCTCCGTACAACTCCGGTCGTCCGATGGAAGCGGCAAGCCATGTCACCACCGCTCCGTTCGGCCATGTCCACCGATCACCGTCCATCGCAATCGGACGAGAGCCGTTGGCGAAAATCGCAGGGGACAAAAAGATAATCTTTGCCAGCCTCGTCCGCTCGATGTCTTGTTCAATCCTCTTTTTCTCGTCCGGATTCCATATACGAAGCATTTCCGGCTGCTGGCGGATAGACCACGGCCGGTTTTCCCCGCCGATCCGCGCCCACTTTACCTTGGAGAAATCAGGACCATCACCGATGTAAGCGACAAGGGACGCCCCATCTACAAAACGCCCTTTCGCCACCCGGTATAAAAGCCCCTTTTGGGCTGTTCGGCTGGACGTGTCGAGTTGAATTCCCACCTTATCTTCCCAAGCGATGAACGATGACAATGAACAAAGGGAAGAGATTGGCTTATTCTCAAGAAGCGCCTGCTTCCATTCCTCCATCGGGACGTAATAGTGCTGTGGACTTTTCGTTTTGTCACGCCGTGAAGAAGCAAGTCGCCACATTGAAGAAGATGACGAAAGCTTCCGGTCTCGGACAAGCTGCAATGGATACGCTTTGAGCGATTTTTCCTCCTCTATGACTTGATAATCAAAGGGCAGGGGAAAGAACAAGACGTCTTCTTTCGCCAGCGTGCAATAATGGAGACAGAACTGCCCCCGCTCAGTCGGGGTGCCCATCCATCTCCTCACCTGTTCATCACTGCCCCTCGCAAAGTCGTCAAACGTGCTGTACGCATAAATGTACGCCGCCCGCAACGCGCCGTAAATCGTATTCGGGCGCGGAGGGAATATCGACTCCATCACCGTCGCCTCCCCCGCTTGCGTCGCATGATGGTTTTTAAAGAAAAACGTGTCTACCGGTGTCAAGACTAATTTTGTCATTGCCCGTTCCCCTCGCTCCGTTTGAAAAAGGTCAATATCTTTAACAGATACAAAAAGTCATAGCCGCTGCGAACCGCTTCATGCAAAGACAAAAGAACTTGCGTGTGATGGGCGATCTCTTGGGCGCTCAGATGGCTTCCCTCTTTTACAGACCGCTTAAGCAAACGCCGAAGCTCTGTCGCGAGCATGTCGCCATTCTCCCATTTAGGGCAGTGCCGCTCATGCAGCAGCGGGGCAAACGCGGAAGCGAAATGAAAAATAAAGTTCGGCGACAGGGATGTTTTCAACAGATGAATCCATTGATCCAATAATTGTGAAACCTTCTCTCCCCCAATCATCCATGGGAGAACCGCTTCCGAAATCTCACCAGAGCGGGTGTGAAGCGCTAAAGCAAGGGCGTCCTTTTGCTGCCCCGTCTTGTCGTTGGAATACTGTTTCGCCTTTTTCTCCAACGCTCTGACAGCGTTAAGAACGAGATGGAGCGGCGACTTTTTGTGAGCGATGACCACGCCAAACGAGGCGGTCGCTCCATGACCTAATCCTTTCCATTCATCGCCAAACGCCAATCGGAGCTCCTCCGCCGCTTTCAGCACCGTCTCGGTCGGCAAGAAGGCGAGAACATCATCGCCTCCTGCATAAACAAGCTTGCCGTGGCATTGTTCTTCGACAATTTGAGGAACGACTTCTTTCGCAAATCGCGCCAACTTTTTACTCGTTTCGCTATACTCCTCTTTCCGCTCCCCGGAGAACCATTTCCCCATGTTGTCCCCATCCATCATGAGCACAGCGTAATAATCGCCCGCTCCGATCTCGAGGACAGACGGAAACGACAAAAACGAGGCGCCAAACAACTTGGAAAAATAATCGCGGGCGGCCCGTTTTCCTAAACAAATGCCGCATAAAAATTCATTGTCTTGAATCCGTCCCGCGCGGCGGTCATCTTCTTCGCCCCCAGCTCCTTGAAATTCCGCCGCCCGCCGCTTCCAAAGGTGGAGCGTTTTCCGCTTGATCTCACCGTAATGATCCGTTTCCTTCATCTCGGCAAGCCGCAACGCCTCCCTTTCCTTGCAGACGGAGCAAACAAGGCCGGATTGGGAAACAGGAATGTAATGCTTCTCATTTTTCAGCGCCCCCAACCGCCGTTCGGCGCGTTCACGCACGGTCCGGAACGAAGCGGACGGCTCATACGGTTCAGCGACCCAGTACACTTCTAAAAACGACTGCACTTGTTGTTCCACCATCATCTCCAGCCATTCATACTCTTCAGCAGTGAGATGTGGAAACACGCGTCGAATGGCTTGAAAGCAGAAGTCCAGAAACACTTGGCGAACATTGTCCTCCACTTCGCGCAGCCAGCCGCCAACCTTTTCTTCTGTTCCCTTCATCACCACCGTCACGCGGTTCGGGATCGAAGCAATGCGAAAATCCCGCGCAGATGGCGACCGCAACTCCTCCCTTGTGACGAGCGGGTATACGACTTCACAGTTGGCGTCCAATTGGTAAAACTGTTTGATCGCCTCTCGCACCAAGTGGGACAAAATATAACTTCCGCCCCAAAAATCTTCCGTTTTGCGGGCTGAAGCGATAAACGACTGCACAGGCCCGACCGTAAAAATGACGATATAGCGATTGGTCATATCCTCACCCCAACGATCTCTAAAAACCGGTTTCGATCCCGCTCATAGCGCGGCTCGCTGTAGCGCGAGCCGCCGCTTCTCACTTCCGTCACAATCGGGTGGTACCGATTCCCAATTTTTCTCACCGTGCACCATAATGGCGAAGAAAGCTTTTTGCTTCCTTGCACAAAACCGAGATTTCCATAGCGGTTCGCTTCATGCGACGCTTTTCCAAACGCCCTTGTCACTTCCGCGGCGCTTTCTTTCCCCTCCCCAATCCACACTGCGGACAACACAGGGTGCAGCGTCCGAATGTCCTCGCGGCGCGCCACGAGGCAGCCGTCCTCCGCAAAGGAAAACGCCTCCGCCACTCCGATGTGCTCAAGCACCGTACGCAAACTTTTGGCGTATTCCCCAACGTTATTCCACTGATGCCCCGTCCATTGCACAGCTCCGAACCCGCGGCGCGACCGCTGCCCGAATCCCGCCAGGTGAAGCATATACTGAAAGTGCCATTCATACGCCGGAAGCAGCTGCTCATGCCGCTTCCGCACCGAAAGCGTCACCGTCACCTCCCCACCGGCAGGAAGGGCGGGGACAGGCACAGGAGATGTGCGGTGCGGCAACATGTTTTCCCGTTTCGTTCCTTCCATCACGCCCGCCATGGATAAATGAACGGGGGATTGCTGCTTCGTCTCTCGCGTGCCGCCAAACCATTCTTCTTCTTTGGCAAGCAAATCGCGGTGGTTCGTCTCGCTTTGCAACGTCCGCCACCAGTACCGCCATACCCCGCGCAGCGACGGAATGCGAAACTCCGCCTTTGCCTTCGGATCAAACCCGTGAATGGCGGCCGGCGTCAACAGAACAAGCTGATACGGCGACTGAACAATGGCAGACGCTTCGTTCCATTTCAAACGTTCCATCATCCGCTCTCCTTTACGTTTGCATCGACTTTGCCAACATCGACATTTTCTCAAAGAATGTAAAAAGTTCCTTAAATGTCGTCTCGGCATCCGGCCAAAATTTTTCCGCTTTTAACGGCTGCGGGCGCGCCCCAGCGTGATTGATATCGTTGCGCCGCTCCTTCACCAAGCCAAACGGTTCCAAGTCGTTCCGATAAGGAGACAAGGCGTTGACCATTTGTTCGACCCGCTCCATAGAACGAACACGCCATTGGTCCTTCGGAATATTGCGCAACAAAATTTGAATGGCAGAATGAACGTCGCTCCGAATCCCCTCATTTCGCGGGTCGAACCCAAACACCCGGCAAATGGCCGTCACCCCGTTTTCCTCCAACATCGTCAACGCCGATTGAATAAGACCGTGATCCAGGCACCAACGTACAACTTTCCAGCTGTTCATAATCGGGTCATCATCAAACATCGCGTACTTTTTCTCCATGGCATCCAGCAACGGAACGAGCGGTTTGATCGCTTCCGTCGGCGACGAACGAACACGGTCGAGCTGCTGGCGAAATTTCTGCACTTCCTCATCGATTTGCAGGCTTCTGCACGTGCGGATCGCTTTCTCCGTCTGATCGAGCTGTTCCGTCAACTTGTTTAACCCCGCCACCTCCTTCCGCATCTCTTGGCTCGAAGACGGATTGCGGAACACTTCACTGTTTTCCTTCTTGGTCAGCGCCCGAATGATGGAAGCATCTCCGGTGCGTAAAAATTGGTCGACCCCGTTCGTCCAATCGAGCAACCCCGCCATGCCCGTCAAATTGACAATCGGCGCCAACCGCCGTTCTGGAGGCAGCTGTTTGACATCGGCTGGACGCCCAAGCATTTCAAACCAGCCGTAAACGATCGCGCCAATGTCCGCTTTTTTCACAAAGCGGGCGTAGTTCAACACGATGAGCGCGACAAACGGGATGGAACGGAAACTGTGGGTGATGTCAAAATAAATCGTATCCCCTTCCCGAATTTCATTCAGAATGCAGTCAAACAACCGCCAATTGGCCTGTTCATCCTGACGGCTTTCCATTTCCACGAGCTTCACATTCGCCTCAGGGGCGATGCGCTGAAAAGCGGTGGTCAAGCCCTCCAGCCGCTCCTCCCCTTTCAAGCGGTCTTGCCCATTCCGCTCCCGCGCCTCTTTCGTCGCAAACACCACCACATCCATCGGCCCATCCCCGCGAAACAACTCATACACCGCTGTCTGGATAAAACGCGTATAAGAAGACACGTTGCCCTCGTATGTGTAATAACAATATTCATAATCGCTCAATCCGAGAAATGACAACAGTACTTTTCTTCCCACGCTCATCTCTCCATTCCCACCAACCGTCTCGTCATATCGACAAACGGCGAATTATCTTCATAAATCCCTTTCCCTTTCGACGCTTCCCGCTCATAACGATTATGGTCGAGCCATAAATAGTTGGCGTACAGCCGATCTTCCCGCTCATCATACCGGTAGGCAAGGCGAAACGCTGTTTGCCCGTTGCTGGCTCCTTTGTACAAGTGATATTTCACTTTGCGCCCATCGATCGTTTTGAAGGCTTTTTCATGATGCAACACCGCAACGTCGCCCTCTTTATGCTTCAGCTTCTTCGCCAGCTCCCGCATCTGCTGGTGCACAAACAACGACTGATGGTGATTATGCCGAAGTAGATCGGCGACTTGTTTCGATACAAGGTACGTTGTCGCAAACAAATGTTTATATTTTTCATTCTCAAGCAAAAATTGCCCAAACGCGCTTAAATACACCAACTCCTCTTCTTGATGAAACAAAAATGGATACTGAAGAACACATTGTTTTTCATGGTAGGAAAGCGAATCCACGCTGACCATATCTTTCTGGCATTTCCGCAACAAGTCGAAATGCTCATGGACAAACTGCTCGTCAATATGTATGGGCACAGGAGGAATCTCATGCAACACTTGGCCGTCCTCATGCATATAAGCCGTCGGGTAGTGCAGAAACGCCCCGACGATGTAGCCCAACGATGTCATCACTTTATACCCGCCAATCGGCGCAAAACAAGTTGTTGACGGTTCCCCGTGGGAGAGAGCATCCGCCACCTTCCACATGTATTCCCCCAATGTCTCTTGCATCCGTCTTGGATGATTCACATCCACATCCACGTACATGACGCGAACATTTGCCGCAAAGTCTTCCTCAAGCAATCTCGTCAACACGGCTTCCACAATCCGTCCTCCCACCGTGTCTGTCGCAATGAGGACAACCGTCGGCCTCTCCGCCAATTTCCCTTGTCGACGAAGTTCATAAATCATCGAATACTCCGCCGACACACGGTTGGGATCCCGGGCGGCCTCATGAGCAAACTGCCTGGCATGACGAATCCATTCGTCAATTTTTCGTTGTTTTTCCTCATTGATGTTGGCCGCGCTCAACCAAGGACGAATCTCCCCCATGATTTCATCCCGATTCATCGAGAAAACGTTCCTGTTTCCTGTCAACAGCGACACACCACACGTTACAACAATATGCTGGTACAACCGCCCTTCCCCTCCATATTTCTTTCATCTTGGGAAAATATAGCTATGTTTATATCAATTATATCCTATTTTTCAAGTATAGAGGGAGATATTTTTCAACAATTCCAAACATTTTACCGCTGAAGAGACGGGTGAAAAACGAATTTTCCACCCAACTCCGCGAAGGCGAATGGAAAATAACAAGGCCCCTCGAAAGTAAAAGAGCGTCTCTTCCAGCTGGTTTTTCCGCTGCTCCCGTTACGCAAAACTTACAAAACTCTACAAGAGACTTGCAGAAGTTTTCGTTTGCTTCCTTGTTCATCGCGTCCGATTTCGCCGAAGCTACTCTCGTTTGGTTGACGCTCCGAAGGCTTCACTTCCCGTGTAACTCACGGTACCCGTCACTATGCAGGATATCTCGAAAGATTGATGCTTGCATTTAAATCTCTGTCCATTTCAAGTCCACAAGCCTCACATCGAAATACCCGTTCTGACAGCTTGAATGATTGTTTTACATCCCCGCATGAACTGCACGTTTTCGATGATGGATGCCATCTGTCGGCTTCCACCCATTCGATCCCATGCCATTCACATTTGTGTTTGATTTTTTGTTTCAGCATGTACAAACGTTGTTGTTGAATGGCTTTGGATAGATGACGGTTTTTCATCATCCCCTGAATGTTTAAATCTTCCATTACCATACGAGAAGGCTTGGTTCTCACCAACTCGTTGACGACTTTGTTTTCGTAGTCCACGCGTTTATGTTCCAATCGAATCCGCATCTTCTGCATCTGTCTCTCGAGTTTTGCAATGTTGCGTGTTTTGACGTAACGGACTGCACCACCTTTCTCTTGAATTTTATTCATTTCATACTTTCTTGAGCATTGGCGTTGCAACCGACGCAAACGCTTTTCTAGTTTTTTGATTTCTTTCGTTTTGTTTATGTTTTGGAATGCCCGACCGTCTGAACAAACGGCCAGATTTTGTATTCCCACATCAATTCCTAGCGTATGGCTGTTTAATGCGATAGGCGGCTTTTGGATATCATATCCTACGGATACATACCAATGCACACCGTCAAACGTGATCCGAGGGTTTTTATACTTTGTATTCGTTGGAATTTTTCCTCATTCGGATAGGCGCACCCAGCCGACTTTTTCGAGATATACATGCGTATCGCGAAACTTGATTTTGGCTGTGTCGTGATAGAAGGACGGTTTGCTTCTCTTTTTGCTTTTAAACCTCGGCTTTCTTGCTTGCCCCTTAAAGAACTTCTTGTATGCCTCGCAAGCATCCTTAATGGCTTGTTTGGTGATGTTGTTGGAATACTGATATAGCCATTGATAATTTGGATCGTTTTGTTTTAAAGCCGTCAGCCTTTTTCGCAACTCCCCATCCTTGATGAATGTGCCGCCCTTTTTGTAGTTGGCTTCTTGTTGTTCAAGCGCCCAATTGTATGCCCAACGAGCCACACCAGCGGAGCCAAATAATGCGGTCTTTTGCTTGTTGTTTGGCTCTAGCCTAACTTTGATGGACCGAATCATCCTCAAGCCACTCCCTTATCATCTTCTTGACTCGGTTGGCTCTTTTCCCTTGAAGTTTACAACTGAAAACGGTAATAATTTGGACTAAATCCTCGACCAGCTCTTGTTCTTCTGTTTTTTCTGTTTGGTCAATGATTTCAATTTCTGTCCCATAACGTTGACAGATTTGTTCAATCAGTTCAAACCCAAAACGAACGAATCGGTCTTTATACAAAACAACAATTTTTTCCACTTCATGATTACAAACCATGTCGATTAGGCGGCTTAATCCCTTTTTCGTGTAGTTGATTCCACTTCCAATATCTTCGATGATTTCAAACGAATACCCTTTTGCAATCATATACGTGCGTACTGCTTCAACTTGCCGTTCCAACTCATCTTTTTGTTTCCGACTCGATACTCGACAATAACCAACGACTTTTTTAGGAGGAGTTGCCTTTTTGATCCCAAGTATTTGATGAAGCTGTTCTTCTGAATAATAGCGAAATCCTGACGGTGCAACATAAGCAGGCTTTAAAACATTATTTTTATCCCAATTTCGCAAAGTTTGCTGACTTTTTCCGATAAGTTTTGCAAATTCGCCAATACTATAATACTTCACAACAATCAACTCCCTACATAAATAACACCTCACATTTCGCACCCTAACAAGGTCAAAACAAAGGATTTTTTATTTAGTTTTTCAGAATAACTTTTTGACCAACACAACGAGCGATGGCAATCCTTTTTTTACCATCGCTGGTCGTTCCGTATCACGTTACACGTAGATGCTCTCATCCATGCCCAATCCCTGCAGAA
>NZ_JBREBQ010000020.1:0-63330 GCF_052906625.1 Geobacillus sp. CCR
AGACCTTTTTGACTTGAACGTTCATAAGAGAAAAACTCCTTTACGTTCCTTGTGTGTCAAGGATTCATTCGACATCGGAACGAAAAAATCCTCCCGATTTTCGTCGAGAGGGTGCGAAATGTGAGTTGATATATCAAGCAGTTTCCCAATATACCCCCTCCCGCTATGCTCCGATTGAGCTTCTCAATTTGTTTTCCCAAATTATTTCCCTGGATATTTCCCAACGTTCCATTTTCGTGCCTCCTGCCCTTCTTTCTGCTAATTTATTCCAATTCGACGGGCACTTTTTGGCTCTTCACCACAACATGTACTTGACAAGCAATACGGTTTCCTGAACAAAGATGTGCAAAAATCACTGATTTGTTGATTTTCCCTCACAAGCGTAAATAGGGTATGTTCAGAAAAAATCAAGTACAACTTTTGGTGAAGAGCCCACTTTTTATTTTCTTGGTATTTTGTACCAATTAGCTCCTCAAAACCTGAAACCCTTTGTGCGGCAAGGGATTGGAGGCTTTGGTGGGGCTTGAGTGGGATGGACATGAATTATTTTCTCTTGACATAGTAGGGAATTTAAAATGGGTTGATCAGGATCCTGCGGTTGGTTTGCCAAAGTAGGCAAGGGGAAGGTCGTTTTTTAATATTGCCACACCTGGCATGTGATACAATATTGAAAAGATAGAAAGTCGGTATAACCTTGGATACTTGCAATAACACTGCATGAAAGGGATGGAAATATGGACTGTTGTGCTCCGACAAACCGTGTGGGAACGATGAAAACGAATTGCCCGAACTGCGGGCAAAACGGACGACGGGTGCCGCTGATCACGCTCAAGTCGTTGTTGAAACCTGCGGCTTTGGCGACGCTTGAACCTGACCGTGATTACGCCTTTTGCCCGAACCCGTCCTGCGAAACGGTCTATTTTGCGTGGGACGGTTCGCTGACTTTTGCCGTAGGAGACTTGAAAGTGCCCGTGTTTCAAAAGGATTCGGACATGGATGTTCCTGTTTGTTACTGTTTTGACTGGACGCGGGAACGCATTGAGCGAGCTGTGCGGAACGGCGGAGAGCCGCTTCAGGAAATCAAAGCCCATGTCCAGGCAGGGCGATGCGGTTGTGAAGTGAACAACCCCCAGGGGGCTTGTTGCATGGGGAACGTGGCGGAATTTATATTCGACAGGTGAACGGGAACTGACCTGTTGAACATGGATCGGTTGCACGCTTATCCAACCATCTTTTAACCAATCATCGACCTGCACAATTATCAGCACCTGCCCATCCGCATATGACATAGAAGTTCTTCAAAAAAACAGGAGGGAACTTCTATGTTTTTGATTCCAGAGCACCAGGAGAGGTACGAGCATTTCTTGAAGCCTTTGTATGGAATGCTACTTGAAATTTCGTGGTTGTTGCGGCTCTTGCAGTACCAGTTTTTTGCCTGCGGAGTTAAAACCGAATGTGAACTACCAGATAAGGGTGAAGTTCGTAGGGACAGGGGATAGGAATTATGTGGTATGCGACGAATGTTATAATTTAATTCGAAGCGAGTTTCCTGATTTATTTGCAAATCAATGATTTTACATAGATGCGAACAGTGTTCATGAAAGGATGGGAAAAATGACCCTAACAGATAGGATTATAACTTTATTAACAGAGAAGGATGGGTTAACAGATCGGGAAATTACTGATATCTTATTGGGTAAAAATAATCCGCAACAATCAGTGAATCAAGCCTGTAGAAATTTGGCGAATAGAGGTTTGCTTAGGCGGGTTGTCCGTAAGGATGGTTTAATAGGTAATTTTTTAACCGATGACGGATTAGTAGTGAATTCGGCTCAAGGAAACGATTCCAAGATAACAGAGAATACAGATTCGAAGTTGAAAGAAGACTATATTAAAGAGGTCTTGCAGGCATACCTGCATTCAGAAGGATGGGAAACACAAATTGCGTGGGGAAAAACACCTGGAATTGATATAAACGCAATCCGAGGTAATGAGCGTTGGATTATTGAGGTGAAGGGTCTAGGAACATCAAATCCAATGAACGTGAATTATTTCTTAGGGGTATTGGCGGAAACTTTGCAAAGAATGGAGGATCCCAATGCCAAATACAGCATCGCATTACCAGATGTGAAACAGTTTCGAAATCTTTGGGACAGGCTACCTCTGTTAGCGAAGAAGAGAACAGGAATCACGGCATTATTTATCGATGAACAAGGCAATGTCAGCGAGTGCCTATGATAAAACCTAAAGATTGGTCTGTCATACCTAGCACCCTCTTTAGCTTTCCTGTCACGAATTGACACTTGAAAAATGGAGATCATTTGGCTGAGTTGGTTAGACAGGCGGGAAGAGTCTAACCTGTTCGGGTTTCATGGCGGCGAATGGCCACCGCTTTTTGAGGGTTTCTTTTCCTCGCGATGCTTCGCCCGTGTGCTCTTGTCACGCCAGACTGGGCCATTGCATAAGATAGTAGCAGATTCCAAGTGTGAGGAGAGTGAACAGGCAATTGAATCCGAATTACGCCCATCCGTATATTAGCACTCAGTGGCCTTACCCGATGTCCAGTTACTGCCCCCCTCATTATGACTGGTGGAGCTGGTCACCGTATGCTTATGGTATGCTACAACATGCAAGGAACGACAGGTTTCCTCCCATCAAATTGAGAGATTACGGCGGAAAACCGTTCGTTGTCAATATTGAGAGAGCCGCCGAGCAAAATCAAAATTTCCGAACCGCATTATGGACAGGAAAACATTTGCAAGTGACGTTGATGAGCATTGAGGTAGGAGGAGATATTGGACTGGAAGTTCATCCGAATGTGGACCAGTTTATTCGTATTGAACAAGGACAGGGTCTTGTGCAGATGGGGGAACGAAAAGACCGTCTGGATTTTGAAAGAAGAGTGTCCGAAGGTGACGCGATCATGATTCCAGCTGGGACGTGGCATAATGTGACCAATATAGGGCATGTTCCCTTGAAGCTATATTCCATTTATGCTCCGCCCGAGCATCCGTTTGGCACGGTTCACAGGACGAAAGCCGAGGCCATGGCCGATTATCGGTGACTGATTTGGCAGTTTCGTTGGAAACCAGAGTTATGTCAGGTTTTCAATTGATTATGGGAAAAAGTAGCCGCAGAGCCCTTCGTCAGGGGTGTTCTGCGGTTTTTGCTTTCAAACGAGGGGTGCCGCCTGCAACATTTAGGGGTTCGTTTGGCAGAACGTCGCGGCTGATCAAAGCGTTTGTGCAGCTTGTTCGCTTCGGTTGGGCGTAGGCGCAATCTTGCGTGTTTCCGGTTGTCATTTTTGCCTCATTGGCGCTGACGAAGATCGCGCCGCTTCCGCTATTGCCGCGGTATGATTGGCTGCTTGTTATTTGCCTGCTCATGCAATGGTGGATGGTGCGGTCAGGGATGGAAACGCGGGGTGAACTCAAAGTGATCACCTTGTTCCACGTCATTGGACTTGCGCTCGAGCTGTTTAAAGTGCGCATGGGTTCGTGGTCGTATCCGGAAGAGGGGTATACGAAAATCTTTGGCGTGCCCTTGTACAGCGGGTTTATGTATGCGAGCGTCGCCAGCTATCTTTGCCAGGCGTGGCGAAGGCTGAAGGTGGAGTTGGTGCAATGGCCGCCGTTTTGGATGGTCGTTCCTCTCGCTTCGGCGATTTACTTGAATTTTTTCACCCACCATTATTGGGTGGACGTTCGTTGGTGGCTCTCAAGCCTCGTCATGCTTGTCTTTTGGCGGTCATGGGTGACGTATGAGGTCGGGGGAGTCCGCTACCGGATGCCGCTTGTTTTGTCCTTTTTGCTGATCGGGTTTTTCATCTGGATCGCGGAAAACATCGCCACCTTTTTTGGCGCTTGGCAATATCCAAACCAGGTGAAGGCGTGGAGCCTTGTTCATCTTGGGAAGGTGAGTTCGTGGTGTTTGCTTGTTATTGTCAGTTTTCTCATCGTGGCGACGTTAAAGCAAGTGAAAACAATGGCTGTGACAGGGGCAGTGGAGCGTTCACATGAAGATGGAAAATCGTTGTAAGCCGAGCAGGGCGGGGATTTGGCTGGTCGTTGCTCGGCTTTTTCCTTGATGAGCCGCCCGCTCCTCACGGAAGCTGTGCCTTGATTTCTTCCATTTGCGCGAGGTGGCGCTGTTCATGATAGCCGACAAATTCCACCCATTGCTTCAAATTCAGTGGCCCAAAAATTGGATGCGGGAACGATTTGGCTTCCAAGTCAGCCGGGTTGGCTTGCTCCGTGATTTGGCGCAACCGCTGCCGCGATTGGCGTAATTTTTCTTCCAGTTCGTGTCGAGTGAAAAAGCGGTCGCTCGGGCGGGCGAAATCAGGCGCCTCCACTTTTTTCGAACGATCAACGGTCAAGTGGATCGGTTTCTCCTCGACCGGTTGGCTCTCGCCATGCTTTAATGTATAGGCGATCATGGCTGCGATCGATGTTTCGATTAAGTACAGGTGTTCGAGCACTTGGGCGATCGTCCAACTTCCGTCCGCCACTCGGGTGTTCAGCTGTTCGTCCGACAGCCCGGAAACGCTTTTGATCAGCTGTTGGCGCACTTGCTCATTATGATCCATCATGTTTCCCTCATTTCGATGTAGATTTGGTTTCATCGTACGATAAGGAAGATCAACCGTAAAGCCGTTTTGTGTTCGCCGTGATCATGGTTTTGACTTGTTCGATATCTCGGCCATAGTGTGCCGCCACGGCTCGCGCGGAGTCCAATAGCCATAACGGCGTCGTCAGTTTTCCGGCAAACGGGCCTGCAAACGGCCATGGGCCATCGGTTTCAAGGAGCAGCTGCTCGATGGGAACGAGGGATAACAGCTGCTTGTCGCGCTCGCGGTAGCACACTTCCGGCGTGATGGAGATGTAGTAGCCGCATTGGACGATTTGTTTGACCACGGCAGGCTCGGCCTTCAGCCAGTGGAAATGGGCTTGTCGGACGCCAGCTTGCTGCAAGATGGCCAAGGCGGTTTCGGCGCGGTCGTAGACGGCGTGAAGGGCGAGCGGCAAGGAGGCATCCGCGGCGATGGCCGCGATTTCGGTTAATCGTTCTTGATACGCGGGCAGCTTGGCGCATGCTTCCGCTGAATAGTATGGCAGCCCGACTTCGCCGATGGCGGCGAGCAGCGGCCGCTCTTGCTTGACAAGCTCTGTCCATTCGTTCCAATCGGCTTCGCTTGGCAGCGGTTGCTCGGGATGAAAACCGATGGCGGCGTAGACGAAGGAAGGGAATCGCTGTTTCAACTCGAGCGTTCGGCAGCTGGAGCGCAAATCGGTGGATACGGCGACGACGCCGGTGATGCCCGCTTCTTGCCAACGGTTGATTTGTTCATCGATGTCCGTGTACTGGTCGAGATGAATATGAGCGTCGATCATCCACAGCGACCTCCCCTGTCCTTTTTGCCGTCCCGCTGGCTGAGGCTTTTCGCCTTTTCATCCCCATTCCTTATCAATCTGGTACTTGCGGATGCGGTATTGCAAGTTTTGTCGGCTCAAACCAAGCGCTTTGGCCGTTTTGGTGATGTTGAAGCCGTGATGCTGCAGCGCCTTGCGGATGTAGTAAATTTCGACTTCTTCCATGTATTTGTCAAGAGGCAAAATGTCTTCCGTATCAAATAAAAAGTCCGTTTTCGTTTCGTCGGGCGCCAGCTTGGCTCGAAAAGGGGCAGGCAGATGGGCGAGGGTGATGGTTTGTTCTTGTTCCATCGTCGCCATCGTTTCCAAAATGACGGCCTCAAGCTCGCGCACGTTGCCGGGCCAGCTGTAAGCAAGAAACGCCTCTTGCACGTCATCGCCGAGTCCTTCGACATGTAGGCCATAGCGCTCGTTGCCTTGACGGATGAAATGGATAGCGAGCGGCAAAATGTCCTCTTTCCGTTCGCGCAACGGCGGCAGGACGATGCAGTGGACGGCAATTTGGTAGTAAAGCGATTTGATCAATTCTCCGTTTTGGACCGCGTCAATCGGGTCGCCGCTTGTCGAGGCGATGAGGCGAACGTCCGCACGAACCGGTTCTTGGCCATGGGCGCGGACAAACTGTTTTTCTTGCAGGAAACGGGCAAGTTTTTGTTGAAGCGGCAGGCTTAACGAGTCAATATCGTCAAGCAGGACGGTGCCGCCGTCCGCTTGTTCAAACAAGCCGGGCTGGATCTCGCCGTCTTCTTCGCTGCCAAACAGCATCGTTTCCATCCAATCGTCCGGAAGCGACAAACACGTTTGCGCAAAAAACGGCTTAGCTCGCCGTTCGCTTTCGTGGTGAATGCAGGAAGCGAGCAAGTCTTTTCCTGTCCCTTTCTCCCCAATGAGCAGCACAGACGCCTCGGAGCGGGCGGCATGACGAGCAAGGCGGATGGCCTTTTGCATGGCTTCGCTTTGGCCGATGATGTCTGCAAACGTGCGACCGGCTTCACCGCGTTGGTGGTGCTCTTGGATCAGCTTGCGGAATTTGGTGATGTCTTTGGCGATTTCCACGGCGCCGATGATGCGCCCGTCTTTTTGCAGCGGGTGTGTTTGATTGACCGTTGTCACGGCTTGTCCTTTGTTATTGAAATAGGTTTGCTGCTTGTTCAGAATGCTTTCACCGGTGCGCAGCGCTTCAAGCAATGTGCTCGGCTGCTCCGGGTTGAAGCGGAAGACGTCCAAAATGTTTTTATCGAGCACGTCCTCGATGTTCATACCCTCGATGTCCCGCATTTTCCGGTTGTAAATGACGGTTTTCCCATGTTGATCGACCGCATGGACGCCAAGGTCGATCATTTCGAGAATTTGCTCATACATTGATAAAAGCGTTTCCATATCCCGGTTCACGATCAGCACCTCTCTTTTTTGTATTATAGCATAAGGTGGACGGGAGACAGGAAGGGAAAGAAAGATGTGAAAAAATTTTTTGCTAAATATATTGAAAATAGAAAAAAATAATTTCATAATAAAGTTGTAATACATTATAAATTGAAAAATAATTTTGCATAAAAGGAGGTTGCTATTCGTTTGATAAAAATGTAAGCGATTGCGGAATCTATCATAGAGAGGGGAGAGTTTTCGGATGCAACCAGTGCAAGAACTGAAACGAGAGCTAAAAAGCAGGCATTTATTTATGATCGCGCTAGGCGGAGTGATCGGCACCGGTTTGTTTTTAGGATCGGGTTATACGATTCATGAGGCGGGGCCAGGAGGGGCTGTCGTTGCGTATCTTTTTGGCGGATTGGTTATGTATTTGACCATGCTTTCGTTAGGAGAATTGGCCGTGAGAATTCCTGATGCCGGGTCGTATCAGACGTATGCGACGAAATTCATCTCGCCGGCAGTGGGGTATTGCATCGGTTGGCTGTCATGGCTGAACTGGTCGGTGACGGTCGGCATCGAGCTGCTCACGGTCAGCATTTTGATGAAGCGATGGTTTCCTGATGTGCCGACGTGGGTGTTTTGTGCGGTCTTCGCTTTGCTCTTGTTTTTGATCAACGCCTTGTCTGTCAAAGGATTTGGCGAGGTGGAGTTTTGGTTTTCGAGCATCAAGGTGCTGACGGTGATCGCCTTTATTGTTCTCGGTCTGGCGGCGATGTTCGGAGTCATCCATATGAAAAATGGACAACCTGCTCCGTTTTTCTCGAACTTTACAGACCATGGGGGCTTGTTTCCAAATGGGTTTTGGGCGATCTTTACGACGATGATCCTCGTGAACTTTTCGTTCCAGGGGACGGAATTGGTCGGCGTGGCGGCAGGGGAAAGCCGCGAGCCGGAAAAAACGGTGCCGGTTGCGTTGCGCAACACCGTATGGCGCATTTTGATCTTCTTTATTTTGGCCATTTTTGTGCTGGCTGGTTTGTTTCCGTGGGAGAAAGCCGGCGTTGTGGAAAGCCCGTTTGTTGAGGTGTTTGACAACATTGGCATTCCGTATGCAGCCGATATCATGAACTTTGTCATCATTACCGCGGTGCTGTCGGTGGCCAACTCGGGCTTATATGCGACATCGCGTGTCCTCTGGTCGATGTCGCGCCAAGGCATGGTCACTCCGTTTTTCAGCAAGCTATCGAAACGCGGCGTGCCCATCAATGCGCTTATTGCCAGCATTGCCATCGGCTGCTTGTCTCTGTTGTGCAGCGTGTATGCGGAAGATACGGTGTACGTCTGGCTGACGGCGATCGCCGGATTTGGCGCCGTCACGGTGTGGGCTTCCATCGCGCTGTCAAGCTATTTCGGCCGGAAAGCGTTTTTGCGCGAAGGCGGCGATGTGCGCGATCTGAAATACAGGACGCCGTTGTATCCGTTCGTGCCGCTGGCCGCGTTTGCGTTGAATATGGCGACGATCATCGGACTGGCCTTTATCCCAGATCAACGGATCGCGCTTTACTGCGGCATTCCGTTTTTGCTCGCTTGCTACGGGTACTACCACCTTGTGGCGAAAAAACGGGTTCAGCCCCTAGCCGCAGAAGAAGGGGAGCTCAAGGCCGCCAAGTAAAAACAATTGAAAAAAGCCATAATCATTTGCATAATATAACTATGAAACCGTTTTATAACGAAAAATTTTTTTGCCTTTAAAAGGAGGATGACCAAATGGTGCAGCCGTACAGACACGAACCGCTCACCGACTTTACCGTAGAAGCAAACCGTGAGGCGTTTTTAGCGGCGCTCAAAAAAGTGGAATCGGAGCTTGGGCGCGATTATCCGCTTGTGATCGGCGGCGAGCGGGTGATGACGGAGGACAAAATCATTTCGATCAATCCGGCGAACAAAACGGAAGTGGTCGGCCGGGTGGCGAAAGCGAACAAAGAGCTGGCGGAGCGGGCGATGAAAACCGCTGATGAGGCGTTCCGCACTTGGAGCCGGACAAGTCCGGAAGCGCGGGCCGATATTTTGTTCAGGGCGGCGGCGATCGTGCGCCGGCGCAAGCACGAGTTTTCCGCTTGGCTGGTGAAAGAAGCAGGCAAACCGTGGCGCGAAGCGGACGCCGATACCGCGGAAGCGATTGACTTTATGGAATATTACGGCCGGCAAATGTTGAAGTTGAAAGACGGCATTCCGGTCGAAAGCCGTCCGGGGGAAACGAACCGCTTTTTCTATATCCCGCTTGGCGTCGGTGTCGTCATTTCACCGTGGAACTTCCCGTTTGCTATTATGGCGGGGACAACGGTCGCTTCGCTTGTGACGGGCAATACGGTGCTGCTGAAACCGGCGAGCGCAACGCCGGTGGTGGCGTATAAATTTGTGGAAGTGTTGGAAGAAGCGGGGCTTCCGGCTGGTGTATTGAACTATATCCCGGGCAGCGGCGCGGAAGTCGGCGACTATTTGGTTGACCATCCGCGCACAAGATTTATCAGCTTCACCGGATCACGGGATGTCGGCATCCGCATTTATGAGCGGGCAGCGAAAGTGCACCCAGGGCAAATTTGGCTGAAGCGGGTCATCGCGGAAATGGGCGGCAAAGACGCCATCGTTGTGGACAAGGAAGCCGACCTGGAACTGGCGGCGCAATCGATTGTCGCGTCGGCGTTTGGCTTTTCGGGGCAAAAATGTTCGGCGTGCTCGCGCGCGATCATCGTCGAAGATGTGTATGATCAAGTGCTCAGCCGTGTCGTCGAGCTGACAAAGCAGCTTAACGTCGGCGACCCGGCGGAGCAAGCGACGTTTATGGGGCCGGTGATCGACCAAAACGCGTACAACAAAATTATGGAATATATCGAGATCGGAAAACAGGAAGGCCGTCTCATGACGGGCGGGGAAGGAGACGATGCAAAGGGCTTCTTCATCCAGCCGACAGTGTTTGCTGATGTCGACCCGAACGCGCGCATCATGCAGGAGGAAATTTTCGGACCGGTCGTGGCGTTTGCGAAAGCGCGCGACTTTGACCATGCTCTTGAGATCGCGAACAACACCGAATACGGTCTGACAGGAGCCGTCATTTCGCGCAACCGGGCGAATCTCGAAAAAGCGCGGCACGAGTTCCATGTTGGCAACTTGTACTTCAACCGCGGCTGCACAGGGGCCATTGTCGGCTATCAGCCGTTTGGCGGCTTTAACATGTCAGGCACCGACTCGAAAGCTGGCGGCCCGGACTATTTGATTCTCCATATGCAAGCGAAAACCGTATCGGAAATGTTTTAATGGCGGGGCGGCCGCAGCCGCCCTTTTCCTGTAATGGAACGTTGGTCCGTCAATCGTCGGATGAAGGCAAACGTTGTCCGTGAAGGTGGAGAGTGAGGAAAAAAGGGGGATTTTGATGACGACAAAATCGCAACAGCTCATCGAACAAACGGAACGATATGGAGCACGAAATTATCATCCATTGCCGATTGTCATTTCGGAAGCGGAAGGGGTATGGGTGAAAGACCCAGAGGGCAACCGCTATATGGACATGTTAAGCGCTTATTCCGCTGTCAACCAAGGCCATCGCCATCCGAAGATTATTGAAGCGTTGAAAAAGCAAGCCGATCGGGTGACGCTCACATCGCGCGCGTTCCATAACGACCAGCTCGGCCCGTGGTACGAAAAAGTGTGCCGGTTGACGAAAAAAGAGATGGTGCTGCCGATGAACACGGGCGCCGAGGCGGTGGAAACGGCGCTCAAGGCGGCGCGCCGCTGGGCGTATGACGTCAAAGGCGTCCCGGACAACCAAGCCGAAATCATCGTTTGTGAAGGAAACTTCCACGGCCGGACGCTTGCCGCCGTGTCGCTGTCGTCCGAACCGGCTTATAAACGCGGGTTTGGACCGCTGCTATCCGGAGTGAAAATCATCCCGTACGGCGACATCGAAGCGTTGAAAGCGGCGATTACACCGAATACGGCGGCGTTTCTTGTCGAACCGATCCAAGGAGAAGCCGGCATCCGCATTCCACCGCAAGGATTTTTAAAAGCGGCGTATGACGTATGCAAAGCGAACAACGTCCTGTTCATCGCGGACGAAATTCAAACCGGTCTCGGCCGGACCGGGAAGTTGTTTGCCTGCGACTGGGAAGAGGTTGTGCCCGATATGTATATTTTAGGGAAAGCGTTGGGCGGCGGGGTGTTCCCGATTTCTTGCGTCGTCGCCAACCGCGACATTTTGTCGGTGTTTGAACCCGGTTCGCACGGATCGACGTTTGGCGGCAATCCGCTTGCATGTGCGGTGTCGATCGCGGCGCTCGAAGTGATTGAAGAAGAGCGTCTAGCGGAGCGTTCGCTTGAGCTTGGCGAATACTTCCTTTCGAAACTAAAACAAATCCGAAACGACGATATTAAAGAGATCCGCGGCCGCGGCTTATTTATCGGCGTCGAGCTGCATGTGCCGGCGCGTCCGTACTGTGAGGCGCTGAAAGAGCAAGGATTGCTTTGCAAGGAAACGCACGAGACGGTCATTCGTTTCGCACCGCCGCTCATCATTACGAAAGAGGAATTGGATTGGGCGTTCGAACGGATTGCGAATGTCTTGTCCCGTCCATAAATCGAGTCAAAGAGGCGAATGAGACGATGGAAGAAAATATGTTTCTCTCCACCCAGCGCGTGATCAAAGAGGCGCTGGCCAAACTTGGCTACGGCGAGGAGATGTATGAGCTGCTCAAAGAACCTTTGCGCGTCCTTACCGTACGCATTCCCGTCCGTATGGATGACGGAACGGTGAAAGTGTTTACCGGCTACCGCGCCCAGCATAGCGATGCCGTAGGGCCGACCAAGGGAGGCATTCGTTTTCATCCGGATGTCACCGAGGAAGAAGTCAAGGCGCTGTCGATGTGGATGACGATCAAAGCCGGAATTGTCGGCTTGCCGTATGGCGGCGGCAAAGGTGGGATCGTCTGCGACCCGCGGAACATGTCGATGGGTGAGCTGGAGCGGCTCAGCCGCGGCTATGTGCGGGCGATCAGCCAGATCGTGGGGCCATCCAAAGATATCCCGGCGCCGGACGTGTTTACCAACTCGCAAATTATGGCGTGGATGATGGATGAATATAGCCGCATCCGCGAATTTGACTCGCCTGGGTTTATCACCGGCAAGCCGCTTGTGCTCGGCGGCTCCCAAGGCCGGGAAAAAGCGACGGCGCTCGGTGTCACGATTTGCATCGAAGAAGCAGCGAAAAAAGCGGGAATCGAGTTGCAGGGGGCGCGGGTCATTATTCAAGGATTCGGCAATGCAGGCAGCTTTTTGGCCAAGTTTTTGCATGAAGCTGGAGCTCGCGTCATTGGCATTTCCGATGCGTATGGCGCGTTGTATGACCCGAACGGACTGGATATTCCGTATTTGTTGGATCGCCGCGACAGTTTTGGCACGGTGACAACGCTGTTTGAGAATGTCATCACCAATCAAGAGCTGCTGGAAAAAGAGTGTGATATTTTAGTTCCGGCCGCGGTAGCGAATCAAATTACGCGTGACAATGCCGCGAATATTCGCGCTAAAATTGTGGTCGAGGCGGCCAACGGCCCGACGACGCTGGAAGCGACCAAAATCTTGACGGAGCGGGGCGTGCTATTGGTGCCTGATGTGCTGGCGAGCGCTGGCGGGGTGACGGTTTCCTATTTTGAATGGGTGCAAAACAACCAAGGCTATTATTGGACGGAAGAGGAAGTCGTCGAGAAGTTGAAAGAGAAATTGACGAGCGCGTTTCATCGCGTCTATGAATTGGCGGAATCGCGCCGTGTGGATATGCGCATGGCGGCGTACATGATCGGGCTGCGCCAAACAGCAGAAGCAGCTCGCTACCGCGGTTGGGTATAATCATGGAAAGGTTGTTGCTAGGGGGGCGTGCCGTCCATCCTCATCTGCTTGGGGGTGGGCGGCCTTTCGTTTGCGAGACGCCGATGAAGCCGGTGATATCGAAGGGAGAGCGAAAGCAAGCTGCTTTTCTTTTTTGCAAAGGATCTTTTTTTGTACTACCATATCATATACATACATTATGAGGAAAGAGACATGCGTACATACAATGAGCCGTGCGGAAGGGAGAGAATGGCGCCATGCAGGCGTGGATCACTGATTTTATGGAGCAATTTGGCTATATCGGCATTTTTTTTATGATCGCGCTGGAAAATATCTTTCCGCCGATTCCGTCGGAAGTCATTTTGCCGTTTGGCGGGTTTATGACGACGTACACGTCTTTGACGGTGCCTGGCGTTATTGCGGCGGCGACCGCCGGTTCGGTTGCCGGGGCATTGGTGCTGTACGGCATCGGCCGGCTGTTGTCGGTTGAGCGGCTCGAGCGGATCGTTGACCGTTGGGGCGGATGGCTGCGGGTGAAGCCGGAAGACATCGCCAAGGCGAACCTGACGTTTCACCGCTATGGGGTGTGGGCCGTTTTTTTCGGGCGCATGGTTCCGCTTGTACGCAGCTTGATTTCCATCCCGGCGGGCATGGCGAAGATGAATATAGGGCTGTTTGTCTGGCTGTCGGTGCTGGGCACGCTCATTTGGAATACGATTTTAATCTCGATCGGGGCGGCGCTCGGTGAGTCGTGGGGGAAAGTATCCGAAGTGATTGGGATGTACGCCGAAGTGGTGTATGTCATTATTGCTGCGATCATTTTGATTGGAGCTGTCCGCTTTTGGAAGCGGCGCCGGGCTTCTTAATTCCGGCATTTTAAGGAATGGTTTTGCCAAAAAGGGCTGCGCGCCCAAGGCTGTTTTTCGGTCTTGGAGCCAGCCCTTTTCGCATCGCAAACGGAAAAATTCCCGTTTCAAAGTGAAACGGGAGTAGAGAGATGAAGATGAAGGCAGTTGAACGAGCTTATCCGCCATCCTTGATCCGTCTCATGGCCATCAAAAGGTTCAACGCTTCAATAACAAATAAATGAAGTATGGTGCACCGATGAATGACACAACAACTCCGGCCGGAAGCGGTTCGGCGAGAACGTTTCGCCCGATCGTGTCAGCGGCAAGCAGCAGCCAGCCGCCGATGAGCATCGCTGCCGGAATGGCCCGCTCATGGCGCGGGCCGATGATCATTTTGGCGATGTGCGGCGCCATTAAGCCGATAAAAGAGATGCCCCCGGTTACAGCGACGGCCGCTGCAGCGACGGCGACCGCTGTCGCCATCAGTACGAGCCGCTCGCGGCGAACATGAACGCCGACGCCGATGGCGACCGGATCGCCTAAATGCAAAAGGTTTAGCCGTTTCGCCCGATATAGACCGATCAATGCACCGATGACAAGCCACGGCAGCATCGCCCAAACAAACGGCCAATCATCGCCCCAAATGTTTCCGGAAAGCCATCTGGCGATAAAGTCGACTTTCGTTCGGTCCGCGGCGGAAATGAGGATGATCATGAGCCCGGAGAGCGCCATCGAAAACCCGATCCCGGTCAGGACGAACGATACCGGCTGCAGCCCGGTTGTTTGATGGTAGGAAACGGCGTACATGGCCGCCGCCGTCAACAGTGCTCCCACTAAGGCGACGAGCGGCAGAGCATAAAGGAACGTCCCGGCTTCAATCGGGAAAAATAAAAAGAATATAGCGACGCCTGCGCCGGCACCGGCGTTGATGCCCAATATGCCCGGATCGGCGAGCTCATTTCGGGTGGTGCCTTGCAGCATCGCTCCCGACAAGGCGAGCGCCATCCCGGCGAGCAACGTAATCACGATGCGCGGCAGGCGGAGAGAAAACAAAATAAACGCTTCTTGCATCGAACCGTAGCCGAACAGTGTCGGCGCGATGCGTCCGTACGAGAGCGGCGCTTCGCCGGTGCCCAACGCGATGGCGGCTGTTGCGGCAATAAGCAACAAAAGCATGCCTAACACTGCTGTGATGCGCATTCTCATTCAAAGCCCCTCCCTTTTTTCCGCACGACAAACAGGAAAAACGGCAAGCCGATCACCGCAACGATGGCTGCCACTGGCGTTTCAAATGGGGCATTGACCGTGCGGGCCGCCGTATCAGCGACGATCATGCCGGTCGCGCCGACCGTGGCCGACAGCGGGATGATAAATCGGTAATCGGCGCCGGCGATTGCGCGCACAAGATGAGGGATCATCAAGCCGATGAAGGTGATGTTGCCGGCGATGGCGACCGATGCTCCTGTTAATAAAAACACAGCGGAAAACAGCCACGTTTTGACGGCTGTTGTTTTTTGTCCGACGCCAACGGCGACGTCTTCGCTCAAGCTAAGAATCGTCAGCTGCCGCGAATACCATACGGCAATGGCGAGCCCGATCACGATGAGCGGAATGATGACTGACAGCTGTTTCCACGACGTTCCGGCTACCCCGCCCGATGTCCACATCGAAACGTCTTTGGAAATATGAAAATAAAGGCCAACTCCTTCAGCGACGGCAAACAAAAGCGCTGAGACCGCCGAGCCGGCTAGGACGATGCGCAATGGAGAAAAGCCGCCTTTGCGGGCGGCGCCGATGCCAAAGACCGTCCCTGCTCCCACAGCCGCCCCAAGCAAACAGGCGATGGTGATTGCGAGATAATGGGCGGAAGGAAAAAAGGCCATCGTTATGGCCAACGCTGCGTTCGCTCCAGCGGTTAAGCCGAGCAGTCCTGGGTCAGCAAGCGGGTTGCGTGTCATTCCTTGCATGATCGCCCCAGCGACGGCGAGTCCGGCGCCGACAAAGGCCGCCGCGGTTTCCCGAGGCAAACGGAGCTCGCGAATCAAGTCCAGTTGTTTACCTTGTTCATCGGAAAAGAGCGCGCGCCATACGTCACTCCATGTCGTATCAGCGACGCCGATGGCCATGGATCCGAACCAGATGGCCATCAGCAGGATAAGAGAGAAGAGAAACGTATAACGAAACGGCCATAGCCGGCGGTTTGCTTCCATCGGCGGTTTCCTCCTTTTCACAAGAAAGGACGGGACATTCACTGTCCGTGAACGCCCCGTCTCGTCATTATTGGCCTAAAAAATGCTTTTTAAAGAAATCGAGCTGGTAGTCTAACGTAATCGGGTCATTGAAATAAAACGCCTTGGCATCAGCGACGAACATACGGCCGTTTTTGACAGCAGGGATGTTTTTAAACGTGTTCGTTTCCATAAACGATGTATCGCCGTCGCCGTTTTTGCTTAAGATGAGGTAATCGCCGACAAACTGCGGCAGCGCTTCAAGGGAAACGGCATAGTAGCCCGGTTTGAGCGCCTGCTCTTCGACCGCTTTTGGCATTTTCAGCTTCATTTCTTGATACAAAATTTCTGTGCCGCGCGCCCAATTGTTGCCGAACACATACAGCTGCTTATCAAAGTTTTCGGCTACGGTGACCGTTGCGTTTTCGCCAATTTTCGCCCGGATTTCTTCCCCGGCTTGTTGCGCCCGTTGTTTGAAGTCGTCAATCCATGCTTTCGCTTCTTTTTCTTTATTTAACAGTTTACCAATCTCTAGAAACTGTGTTAAATAATCGACCTTTCCGTATGTAAACGTGACGGTCGGGGCGATTTTGCTTAATTTATCGACGTTTTTCGTATTGGATAATCCGATAATTAAGTCCGGTTTTAACGCCATAATTTTTTCAATGTCTTCATCGGTCACGACTTCGGCATCTTTCAGTTTTTCTTGAAAAAGCGGGCTCATTTTCGACCACGAATCCACGCCAACAATGGGGACGTCCAAGGCCAGCACATGCCCAGCAAACGTCGATAAGACGACGACGCGTTTTGGATCAGCCGGTACTTCCACCGGTCCGTTTTCCGATTGGTATGTAATCGTTTCCGGCTTTTTTTCTTTTGGTGAAGCGCTGCTGTTCTTGTTGTCGTCCGCCGCGTTGCCGCAGGCGCTTAGCACAAGCGCCAAAAGAAGCAACAAGGAAAGCCATGTTTTCCTCATGACGAATCAAGCCTCCCTAAGCAGTTGATAAGTGAAGCAAATCGGTTTGTTCGTCCGCGGGTCGCGGCCGATGTCAGCGTCAATGCCAAACACGTCGCGAAGCACATCGCGGCAAATGACGTCTTCGCTCGGCCCGGCTTTGACGATCGTGCCCGCCTTCATGGCGATCACATAGTCGGAAAACCGCGCCGCTTGGTTAATGTCATGGAGCACCATCACAATTGTCCGCCCTTCTTCTTTGTTCAGCCGTTCAAGCAGCTCGAGCACCTCGAGCTGGTGGGCGATGTCCAAATACGTCGTCGGTTCGTCCAAAAAGATGATGTCCGTCTCTTGAGCGAGCGCCATGGCGATCCAGACGCGCTGCCGCTGTCCGCCGGAGAGGGCGTCAACCGGCCGGTGTTTCAAATCGGCTGTTTTCGTTACGGCAAGCGCCCAGTCGATTGCTTCGTAATCTTGTTTCGTTAGGCGGCCCCATCCTCTTTGATAAGGGAAGCGGCCGTACGAGACGAGCTCAGCGACGGTCAATCCGCTTGTCGCTTCCGGCGTCTGCGGCAAAATAGCTATTTTTTTCGCCAGTTCTTTCGTTGGCTGTTGCGAAATGGCCCGGCCGTCCAAAATGACGGCGCCGGACTGCGGGGAAATGATGCGCGTCAACGTCTTGAGCAGCGTCGATTTTCCGCATCCGTTTGGTCCAATAATGGCTGTGATTTGTCGGTCGGGAATGCGGACGGACAAGCGTTCGAAAATCGTCCGGTCATCGTAGCGGACGGTCAACTCCTCGGCGTATAGGCGGACCATGAGGCCACCTCCTTCCGGATCAAGAAAATGATAATCAATATCAATATTATTATAGCGCATCCAATGAAAAAAACAATGATTTTTTGAAAATGGGAATCAATTTTATATAGATGCAATTTAAAGCTTTAACATTTTTCGTCTTTGCCGGTCATTGCATCCGACTGTCGAGTGACCGAACAACGCCGCTTCCAGACCCATGAATGGGTCTGTGAAGCGAGTCGTTGTTCGGTCTTCCGTCACGCTAAGGCGTGACGGAGGCAAGCCACACGCTTGCCTTCGACAGTCGAAAATGGGCAAACCACTTTTCTGTCAAGGATATGTTAAACTTCTTTGTTGCATCTATATAGTTGCAAAGAAGTGACTAATGAGTGTTGCGAAATAACAACATTTTTTAGCTGAATAACGGCAGAACTGTTGTTGCGAGATTGCAACAATATGTTGTTGTTTGGCAACAAGCGATCAAGTAAGATGAATTTTAGAAGGTTGGTGATTTAAGGGGAAATGCTGCTCTCCAACAGTGTTTCTCAAATTGAAAAACCTTGCAACACCATAACCTCCTTCCTTACGATTTCTCACAAACCGAGCGAATTCGTTGTTTTTCACCAGCCTTCTAGGGGTTTGTTTTTTCTGAATAGCGGGAACTTTTTTGGCACAAAAATTGCTTGAGTAGAAAATAAGGCGGAACGGTGGGAGAGGAAATGGCAATGATGGTCGGAGACATCATGGTGAAGGCAAAGGCAGTAATTTTTGAAAGCGATTCCCTTGATGAAGCGGCTCGGACATTCGTTGAATATGGACTTGATGGGATGGTCGTATGCCGTTGCAGTGAGGAAATCGTCGGCGTGGTGGCGGTCAAAGACGTGTTGTTCGGTCTTGTCCAAGGGAAAACAACTGTGCGTGAGGTGATGCGCCCGTCGCTGCCGCCGCTTTCCATTCACGACCGTGTGGAAGTGATCGAGTTTGGCGGCGGTCCGCTCCGGCCCGTTGTCGATGAGAGCGGACGCCTTGTCGGTGTGTTGACGAAAGAGCAGCATTTGACGGCATATGCGAAGGTGGCACAACTCCGCTTAAAACATTTGGATGCCATTTTCAACGCCGCCCATAACGGCATTTTATCGATCGATGCAAAAGGACGGATTACATCGATCAATCCACCGGCTGAGAAAATGGCGCGGACGACGAAAGAAGAAGCCATCGGCAAGTTTTTGACCGATGTCGTGATCCCGTCTGGCTTGCTCGAGGTCGTGCGCACCGGCAAAGGGCATACGGAAAAATACCGCGTCGGCAAGCGCGTCTATATTACAAACCGCTCGCCAATTATCGACGAGGGGAAGGTCGTTGGGGCGGTCGGGGTGTTTCAAGACATTTCCGAGATTGAATTTATCTCCAACGAACTTGAGACCGTCAAGCGCATCGTCAATGAATTGCAAACGGTGATGGAGGCATCCAGCGACGGCATCGCTATCACGGACCGCAGTGGAATGATCACGCGGCGAAACAAAAAATGGGATGCGCTGTTTCTAGGAACGGAGCAAGAGCGGGTGACCGCCCCGCTTGACCGGGTCGTTCGACAGGCGCTTGATGGACGTCAGCCCTGTTCGATGCTTCATCAGGGGATGGAAACAGGAAATATTTGGATCGTTTCCGCGGTGCCGATCATCGAGGAAGATGGGCGGGCAGAGCGGGTTGTTCTCTACGTCAAAGATATGACCGAGATGGAACAGCTGCGCTCGGAACTGGAGGAGACGAAACGGCTCCTTCATATGTTGGGCCGTCAGGAAGAAGATCATCTCATTTATCGCGCTCCAGCGATGGCGCATGTTGTCAATATCGCCCGCCAAGCGGCGGCTGTCGATGTGACGTTGTTGTTGACCGGAGAGTCGGGCACCGGGAAAGAGGAATTGGCGAACTACATTTGGAAACAAAGCGCCCGCCGCGCCCGACCGTTTGTGAAAGTGAATTGCGGGGCGATCCCCGAGACGTTGATGGAGTCTGAACTGTTCGGCTACGAGCCGGGGGCGTTCACCGGAGCGGCGAAGAAAGGGAAAAAAGGCTATTTCGAGCAGGCGGATGGCGGGACGATTTTTCTCGATGAAATCAGTGAAATTCCGCTTCACCTGCAAGTGAAGCTCCTTCGCGTGTTGCAGTCGATGGAAATCATGAGGTTGGGGGCGGAGGCGCCGAAGCGGATCGATGTGCGTGTCATCGCCGCGACGAACAAGCCGCTTGAGGAGCTTGTTGCCGCTGGGCAGTTTCGCGCTGATTTGTTTTACCGGCTGAACGTGATGCCGATTGCCATTCCGCCGCTGCGCGACCGGAAAGAAGATATTCCGCTCTTGGTTGACCATTACCGAAAGCGGTTTGCGGAAAAGTATCAAAAACCGCTTGTCTTTACCGACGGAGCGCTGGCGGCGATGATGGACTATCACTGGCCCGGCAACGTTCGAGAGCTCGTTAATGCTGTAGAACGTATGTTTGTGACCGCCGTTTCCCCAGTCATTGACGAACACCAAGTGGCGAAATGGCTCCACCTTGAACCGGAGCCAGCTGCGAGCCCGGTGGCGGTCGGAGAGATCATCCCGCTCAAACAGGCAACGGCTGAGGTCGAGCGCCAGCTGATCATCAAGGCGCTTCACAAGGCGAAGACGTATCGGCGGGCTGCGAAACTGCTTGGTGTCGATGCGTCGACACTCGTGCGCAAGGCGCAAAAATATGGAATTCAATCATGGGGAGGGGAAGAAGATGGATTTCACGCTGCCAGCCGAGATTGAATTTTTAAAAGAAAACGTCCGCAAGTTTGTGAGAGAAGTTGTCGAACCGGTGGCGATGGATATTGAGGAAAATGACCAGATTCCGCAAGATATCATTGAAAAGTCGAAAGAAATGGGGCTGTTTGGATTAAGCATTCCGGAAGAGTACGGAGGCCTCGGTTTGTCAATGGTCGGCAAATGCGCCATTTACGAAGAGCTCGGCAAAACGCATAACGGCTATACGACGTTAATCGGCGCCCATACCGGCATCGGCACCGTCGGCATCGTTGAGCTCGGCACGGAAGAACAAAAGCAGCGCTATTTGCCAAAGATGGCGACGGGCGAATGGATCGGCGCTTTTGCTCTCACTGAGCCCAGCGCCGGATCAAACGCCGCTGCGATCAAAACGACCGCCGTCCGCAAAGGCGACCGCTACATCATTAACGGCTCGAAACATTATATTACGAACGCTGTCGACGCCCATGTGTTTACCGTCATGGCAGTCACCGATCCGTCGAAAGGCCCGAAAGGCATCACGTCCTTTATCGTAGAAAAAGATTTTCCCGGCTTTATCGTCGGAAAAGTCGAGCGGAAAATGGGGCTGCGCGGATCGCATTCGGCTGAGCTGTTTTTTGACAACTTGGAAGTGCCGGCCGAAAACGTGCTCGGGAGAGAAGGCGAAGGGTATGTCAACGCCTTGAAGATTTTAGCGAACGGCCGTGCTGGTCTTGCCGCGCGCAACCTCGGCTCGTGCATCCGCCTCTTGGAATACTGCATGGAATACGCCGAACAGCGTGAACAGTTCGGCAAGCCGATTATCGAGCAGCAAGCGATCCAGCATATGCTGGCGGAAATGAGCATGTTGATCGAAGTGCTGCGTTCGACCGTCTACCGCGTCGCCTGGATGGTCGACCAAAAGATGCGCGTCGTCAAAGAAGCGGCCATCGCCAAGCTGTTCGGTTCGGAAGTGTACAACAAAATCGCTGACATGGCCGTGCAAATCCACGGCGGCCTCGGCTACATGAAAGACTACCCGATCGAACGTTACTTCCGCGATGCCCGCATTACGAAAATTTACGAAGGTACCTCGGAAATCCAGCGCAACATCATTGCGAGCGAACTGCGGAAAGAATACGGAAAAGTGCGGGCATGACCGGAGTAGGTGCTGTCCTAACGAGGTGCTGGCTTTCAAGAGGAGTGCGAGAGATTGAATAACAAATCAGCTCGATGCGGATATACGGCCGTGGCAGAGGAGGTCTCGATGCTGTTGTGACCCCCTCTGTTTTTTTAGCGTTATTGTCGGAAAATGTCATTCGCTTTTTGTTGACGAAAGAAAGGGAAGGTTGCTAGAATGAGGGAAAATGATTGACTATTCATAACATTTTGGTCATTTTTACAACCTGCCTTTTTGCCAGCAACCCGCCTATTGTCGCAACAGCCTATTTGTAAGCCTTTACATTGATTGGTTGTCCCCGCGTTCATCTATCCAGAAGTACAACACCAGCCGACATTTCAAGAAAAATGGAAAAGGAGTGGTGAGCGTGCGTCGTGCCGAGCCGTTGGTCACAACAGGCAGCCGCGGGCTGCAGGAGGATTCGTTCCCGTTTCGGCTTTACCAAAAGGCAAAGCGGTTGGAAGCAGCGGCCCACGATTCGATTTTCGGACCCGACCACCATGCCGATATCATGAATTTCACCGCTCGCCAACTGGCAGCGAGGATGGAAGTGTTGAAAAAAGCGCAGGAGAAACCGTTTGACGAGCTGTTCGGTCTTGAGGAAAGCGAAAACGTTGGCTAGAGGTTGAGAGTCGAAAACAAGGAAGGGAGAAATCGTCATGACCACTCATGTGCAAGTGCATCATTTTCCACTCTTCATTGACGGCCAATGGCAGCCGGCAACGAGCGGGGAAACGTTTCACGTATACAATCCGGCGACCGGAGAGGTGGTGGCGACTGTCGCGAAGGCGACAGCGGATGATGTTGACCGGGCGGTGAAGGCGGCGCGCAAGGCGTTTGACGAGACCGATTGGAAGGCGATGAAACCGAAAGAACGGGCGCGCGTGCTGAATGCGATCGCCCAAGCCATTGCCGCCAACGCTCAAGAGCTCGCCTATTTGGAAGCAATCTCAAGCGGAGGGACGATCCGGCGCATCAGCTCGATCGATATTTTGCAGACGGTCGATCTATTCCAAACGATGGCAAACATCGTCCAAGAGTACCCGTTTTCGGAAACACTGCCGATTCCGCCGTTTCCCGGACCGGCGCATAACTTTGTTTGGCGCGAGCCGATCGGGGTTTGCGCGGCGATCACACCATGGAACTTGCCGCTCATGATCGCGTCGTGGAAAATCGCCCCGGCGCTGGCAGCGGGCAATACGATCGTCGTGAAACCGGCGAGCTACACACCGCTGTCGACACTGAAGCTGGCGGAAATCATTTCGTCCTTCGTGCCGCCGGGGGTCATCAACGTGGTGGCTGGTCCCGGCGCCGATGTCGGGGAGGCGCTTGTCCGCCATCCGCAAGTTGACAAGGTGGCGTTCACCGGTTCGACGGAAGTCGGCCGCCGCATTATGGCGTTGGCGGCGGAAACGGTGAAAAACGTTACGCTTGAGCTTGGCGGCAAGTCGCCGAACATTTTGCTCGAAGATGCGGATTTGGACCTTGCCGTTCCCGGCAGTTTGTTTGGCGTCTTTTTGCACTCTGGTCAGTTGTGCGAATCGGGAACAAGGCTGTTTGTGCCTGAACGGCTCCATGATGAAGTGGTCGAGCGGCTTGTCGCCCTGACGAAGACGCTGCAAATCGGCCATCCGCTCGATCCGGCGACCGACGTCGGGCCGGTTATCTCCAAGCGGCAAAAAGAGACAGTGCTCTCCTATATTGAAGCCGGCAAGCAAGAAGGTGCGACCATTGTATGCGGAGGTCATGAAGTCGAAGTGCCCGGCTGTGAAGGCGGCCATTTTGTCGCGCCGACGATTTTTTCGAATGTCACGAATGACATGAAAATCGCTCAAGAAGAGATTTTCGGTCCAGTGTTGTCGATCATCCGCTATCATGACGTGGAAGAAGCGGTGGCGATGGCCAACGACACGATCTACGGGCTTGCGGCCGGCGTCTGGACGCGAGACGTCAACAAGGCGTACGCCATCGCCGGGCGCCTGCAGGCTGGCGTCGTCTGGATCAATGACTGGCATATGCTTCGCAATGACGCGCCGTTTGGCGGCTACAAACAAAGCGGCATCGGGCGCGAGATGGGCAAATATTCACTTGATGCTTACACGCAGCTGAAGCATGTGCACACATCAATGGTGCCGGAGCTTGGGAAACGGAAATGGTATCAAGTGCTGTTTTCTCGCCTGCACACCATGATGAAAAAGTAAAGGGGGATGAAGGAACATGACGACGTTAGCGAACTTTTGGCTGCGCACGGCAATTTACACCGGGTCGAACACCCGAGCGCTCGTGCCGGATTTGTTTCGCGGGCTGGGCGCTAAACGGGTGCTATTGCTTTCTGACCGTGGGCTCGAGCAAGCTGGGGTTGTCGAAAAAGTAGCGAGCCTCTTTGACTTGACGACGCATGGAGTCGGACCAGAGCTTGTCGGCATCTTTTTGGATATCCGCCAGGATGCGGAAAGTGAATGCGTCAATGAAGCGGTGCGCTATGCGCGCGCTGTCGGAGCTGACGCCTTGTTGGCGGTCGGCGGCGGCAGTGTGCTGGATACGGCCAAAGGGGTGAAATACGCCCTGTTTAAAGGGTTGCGTGATATTAAAGAGGCGATTCCAGGCGGGCTGCGGTACGAGTCGTTCCCGCAAGCGCAATTCATGCCGATCCCGCACATCGCCATCCCGACGACGGCCGGCACGGGGTCGGAAGTATCGCCGATCGCAGTCATTTATAATGAAGAGCTGCGCTTGAAAACGAACATCATCAATCCGTTTATCAACGCTGATGTGGCCGTTTTGGATCCGGATTTAACGGTAGGGCTTCCCCCGAAGGTGACGGCGTTTACCGGCATGGACGCGCTCACCCATGCCATTGAAGCGCTCGCCTCGCCGATGGCGACCGCGCTCACCGATGCATGCGCCTTGCAGGCGATCCGTTTGATTCGTGACTACTTGCCGGAGGCGGTTCGTGACGGCGGGGACATCCGCGCCCGCTTGGAGATGCTGCATGCGAGCTTGCTTGGCATCACCGCGTTCAGCTTTGCGTTAAACGCCATTCCGGTGCACAATTTCGCCCATGCGTACGGAGCGATGTTTCGCATTCCACATGGCTTGGCGAACGCCGTCTTTTTGCCAGTCGTGATGGAAGCGATTCCGGAATTGTATTTGCCGAAAGCGAAGCTGTTGGCTCAAGCGCTTGGCATTTATGATCACGGTCAAGGCAATGAAGCGCTGTTGGTAAAGTCCATTGAGCGAATTCGCCAATTGCGCGATGACATCGGGCTGCCGGCTGATTTTGCCGACTATCCGATGACGGAAGAACAATTCGCGGCGACGATTCCAGCGGTGGCATCTGACCCGGCTGCAGTCAGTTTCCCGATGCCGCCGGAGTTGATTCGGGCCATCGGCGAGCGCGTCGTCAAGCTGACAGTGGAAAAAGGATGAAGCAGCGTACCGACAAGCAAGGACAAGATTTGTCCAGTCTTATTCAGCCTTATTAAGCAAGAAAAAGGTGTCCCGCTGTGAGGGACACCCGTTTTTGTGCCTACTTAGCCCCGCGGCCGCCCGATAACCGTGTCTAACGACCAAAGCCGGCTGCCGTTCAGCCACAAATATACGGACATAGCGAGCAAGGCGAGATTGAATTCATAGCCCGTTTCCCGGCCGTTGCCGAGCAAGCCGGCGTCGACTTTCGCCGTGGCGATGGCCCCGACCATGATGACGGCAAATGCCGCGGCGATCGGGCGTGTGCCAAGGCCAAGCATCATCGCCCAGCCCCCAGCAAGCTCTATGATCGTCACGATGTAGGCGAGCCAGCCGGGAAGGCCCATAGCAACAAACGAATCCGCTGCCGCCTCAAGCCCCCGTTGCCATTTCACCCACCCATGGGCGAAAAAGATGAATCCGGTGACAATCCGCAATAGAAAGGCGCCTAGTTCGTGAGAATGCATCGGTTTTTGTCCTCCTTGTCCCAACAGCATGGTAGTACAATGTATGCGGGCGGGTCCGTCCCCATGCCTTTCGTTAGCCATTCGACCGGCAATGGGCTACAATGGAGGGGAAGCGCGTCAAAAGTAGAGGAGGATATGGCCGTGAAAATTGAAGTATGGTCCGATTTTGTCTGCCCGTTTTGCTATATCGGCAAACGTCGCTTGGAACAGGCGCTTGAACAGTTTCCGCACCGAGAAGATGTTGAGGTTGTATTTCGCAGCTTTGAATTGGATCCGAATGCGAAAAAAGAGACGCCATTGACGATTCACGAAATCATTGCTAACAAATACGGCATTTCAATCGAGGAAGCGAAGCGGGCCAATGCCGATATCGGCAGGCAGGCGGAAGCGGTCGGATTGACATTCCGCTTTGAGACGATGAAGCCGACGAATACGTTTGACGCCCACCGTTTGGCTCATTATGCCAAGGAAAAAGGGAAGCTGAATGAAATGGTGGAACGGCTGTTTTATGCGTATTTCACGGAGTCAAAGCGAATCAGCGACCGCGATGTGCTGCTTGCGATCGCCGAAGCAACCGGGCTTGACCGGGCGGAAGCCGAGGAGGTGTTGGCAAGTGGTCGTTATACGGAAGAGGTGCGCCGCGATGAGGAAGAAGCAGCGGCGTTGGGCGTCCGCGGCGTACCGTTTTTCGTGCTGAATGGGAAGTATGCGATTTCGGGGGCCCAGCCGGTTGACGTGTTCCGGCGGGCGCTAGAGAAAGTATGGGAGGAAGAACAACAAGCTTCCCCGTTGCGGTCGTTGGCGGGTGAAGGCGGAATGTGCGCAGACGGAAGCTGCTCGATTGACTAGATCGCCTCAACCAAAAAGGAAAAGCCGGCTAGGGGTTTCTTAGCCGGCTTTTTTTGTTATTTTCACGGAGAAGCTTCTCGTTTAGTTAGATGAAACAAAAATGGGGAAGATTAACCGCGTTTCACAAACAGCGGCAAGTCCGTATGCCCCATGCCGCGGACGTAGACGAACAGCTGGCCTTTATGGTGGATTTCATGGTCCATTGCCAATTGCAGGAACTGAACTGTGGACATTTGCGTGCCAAAGATGGCAGTTAAATCAAGCGTCCGGTCGAAGTCGTCATCGCTCATCGATTCGATGAGCTGCCTCGTCTTTTCCGTATACGTTTCCGCCAGCTTGGCCAAATTCGTCTCCGGTTCCTCGATTTTTTGCCGGAACAGCGATAGATCGCCGTGTTTTGCCGTGTTAGCGAAATTGTAGAAGCTGAACAGCATATGCGTCGCCAGCTGCTTCGCTGTCATCGAGGTCGGCGTCGGTTTGTAATCATAATGCGCTTCGTCGATTTTGTGGATCAGTTCCATCGTGACATGGCGGTGGGAAAGGAAATATTGCACCCATTTTTTTGCGCGGGACATGGCTCTTCCTCCTTCTAGTTATGGAATTCTGTTTTCCATTTTACCATAAACATCTTCTCTATCGTCAGCGGGGAAGCTTGACCCGAAAGGTGGTCCCTTGGCCAGGGGTGCTATGGACATCGATTGTTCCGCCGTGAGCCGATACGAATTCTTTGGCAATGGCAAGACCCAATCCGGTTCCCCCGCGATTTCGCGTTCTGGCTTCATCTGTGCGGTAAAATCGATCGAACAAAAAAGGCAAATGCTCCGGCGCGATGCCGATGCCTGTATCTGAAACCTCTTGCTTTGGCTCATTTCCCTTAATGGCAATGGAAGAAATCCCCCTTATTCATTACAATGAAAGTAAATCATGAAAATCATGCACGCGAGGTAGTGGACAGGCGTCATGATGAAAAGGGGTGGGTAAAGATGGAACATCACTCTTCGTCCCATGTTCCGCGCATAAAAGTGCTCATCGCCGATGACAATCCCTTTGTCCGCGAAGGGCTGCGGATCATCTTAAGCACGTATGACGAGTTTGATGTCGCCGCGACTGTAGGCGATGGGAAAGAGGCAGTGGACTATTGTCGACATCATGAAGTTGATGTCGCGTTATTGGATGTGCGCATGCCGAACATGAATGGAGTGGAAGCGACAAAGCTTCTATGCGAGCAGACGAAGACAAAGCCGCTCATCTTGACGACGTTTGATGATGATGAATACATTCTAGACGCCATTCAATACGGTGCAAAAGGATATTTTTTGAAAAATACCGATCCGGAACGAATCCGCGAAGCGATCAAAGCGGTTTATCACGGCCAAGTGGTGATGCAGGAGATTGTGATGGACAAAATTAAGTCCAACTTAAAAGAAGAAACAGAAGCAGCCCCGAAAATCGATAAAAGCCTGTTTACGGAACGAGAGTTGGACATTATGGCGCTCATTGCGAAGGGGCTTTCGAATAAAGAGATTGCCAAACAGCTATTTCTCTCCGAGGGAACGGTGGCCAATTACATCACATCGATTTTGGACAAAACCGGACTGCAACATCGAACGCAAATTGCCGTTTATTATCTGACGGGAAAAGTCGGCTGAGGGGATGTTATGGAATCGCTGCTGATCATTTACAAGCTGATTGTATGGGGCTATGCGGCATTCGATTACATTTCATCGAAACAGAGAACGGGAGCGGGCTTTGTTCTAGTCTCTCTGATCTATTTTTGTCTTCAGCTGTTTGCCCTGATCGTTCGCCATATGAGTTGGAAAAGGGGAGCGGCGTTTGGTTCCGTTGTTCTTCTCGTTCTAGCCGCCGCCTTTGTGGAGCCGCTGTGGGCGTTGTTGCTGCCTCTCAATGGGTATGAGCTGGCCTCCGTGTATATCCACCGAGTTTGGGGGATCGGGGCGGTGTTGTTGACGCCGATGATTTGGCTTGATCCATCGGCGGGGAAATTATACGGCTTTGTGGCATTGTTCAGTTTTGTCAGCGTGACGGCAGTCAAGCGGCACATCGAGCGGATGGAACAACAAGAAGATCGTTTGGATCAAATGCGCAACGATTTGCATCGGCTGACAAGAAGGATCAGCGAATATCATCAATACATCAAGCAGTCGGAATATACGTTGCAGTTGGAAGAACGGAACCGTCTGTCGCAGCGCATCCATGACCAAATCGGCCACTCGCTCGCTGGAGCGCTCATTCAGATGGAGGCGGCCAAACGGTTGATGGATGGGGACCGCGACAAGGCGAAACAACTGTTGGAAAACGCCATCCATATTTCCAAAGAAGGCATGGAACATCGGTGAAAAAGCTCAATGAGATGGGATGCACGATCATTTATACAAGCCACTATATGGAGGAAGTGGAGGAGATTTGCACACGGATCGCCATCATTGATCATGGAAAGATCATCGCAGAGGGGACAAAGGAGCAGCTGGAAGCGATTATCACCGATACAAAAGATATTTGGCTGGAAATCAGGGGAATGGATCGGCTCAACAAGCAGCATCTTCAAGACATTCCCGGGGTCAAGGCGGTGCAATGTGAAGAAAATATGATCAAAATCAGTTCGGATATCAGTGTCAATAATTTAAACGAAATTGTGCAATGCCTGATCAATGACGGTGTCGAAATCCGTTCGCTTGAAGACAAATCACCGAACTTGGAAACGGTCTTTCTGGCGCTGACGGGGAGAAATTTGCGGGATTAGCTGTTTGGAGTGCCATCATGCGAGGGAGGTGCTTCTTTTGAATATTTTTCGCATTGCAGCCAAGGAAATCAAAAGCGATTTTCGTGATGTCCGGACGCTATTTTTTATGCTGCTGTTTCCGATCGTACTGATGTTCATCTTAGGAACAGCCCTTTCCAACACGTTTCACTGGACGATTTCCGTCGGTGATGTACACGTCTTGTACAACGATCAAAAAGCAGGGCCGTTGTCGCCGTATATTCAAACGATGATCCAAGCAGGGAAGAAAGCCCACATCGATTTTCAAAAGGCATCCGACCGGATAAAAGGAACGAAAGCGGTGCAGGAAGGAAAAGCGGATGGATACATCGAGATCGGCCCGCGTGGAGTGGAGTTGTACACCAATGAACGCAACAAGATCAAAGGAAGTCTTGTTGAGGGGGTGATGGCCGCGTTTGTCGGCCGATACGAGCTGGCGATGGCCGTTTCAGAGGTGAAGCCCGGTTTTGTTCCATCAAATAAAAGTGTGCATGATGAGTATATTCAAGAACGGTCGCTGCATTCCAAGCGCAAACCGGGAGCCATGGATTATTATGCGGTGGCGATGACGACGATGATCGCTTTGTACAGCGCATTGCCGGGCAGTTCGTTGCTGCGGGGGGAGCGAACGCGGAAGACGGCTGATCGCCTTTTGGCTGCTCCTGTTCGCAAAAGCGAGATTTTTATTGGAAAGCTGGCCGGGAACGTCGCGGCGAATTTTCTTTGTGTTGCGGTCGTCATGTTGTTCAGCAAATGGGTGTTTCATGCCGATTGGGGGCATCACGTAAGTCTCGTATGGTTGCTTATGTTGACCGAGGTGGTCTTAGCCATCAGCTTTGGTCTAGGGATGAGCTATATGGCAAGGACGGAAGGAGCGGCGCGAACGATTGCGATGGTCATCATTCAGCTGTCTTCCTTTTTCGGCGGCGCTTATTTTCCGATCGATGAAACAGCATGGTATGCCCATTTGTCTCCGCTTTCTTGGATGAATGAAACGATTTTCAAAATCGTGTATGCGAACGATTTGTCAAGCGTCGTTCCAACTATGCTGCTTAATATCGGTATAGCGGCGTTGTTTTTATTGATCGCGGTGGCATCTGTAGCGAGACGGGAGGGATTATAAGGTGAATGACGTCATCTGGTTGGTGAGATATACGTTAAAGCGAACGTTCCGTCGGAAAATCAATTTTTTGTTATATTTTGGAACTCCGTTGGCGGCGATCCTTTTGTCTTTGTTTGCGGCCGGGGGCAACCCTGTCAAGGAAGTTCGCATTGGAATCGTCAATGAGGATCAAGGACGGATTACCGATGATACGATCCGTTTTCTGAAAAGCCTTGATCATCTCTCCGTGAAAAGCGTGAAGTTATCAGCGGTCGATGAGCAAATCACCTCGCAAAAGATGGATGGCGTGCTGATTTTTCGCCAAGGGTTTTCCGAAAGCGTCCAGCACGGCCAGCCCCGGCCGATAGAACTTGTCTCGCTCAAGGGAGCGGAAATCACGATGTTCATCAAGTCGTACTTGCATGAATACATCGATCATCTGGCGACATTGGGGCGATTGGCCAATGGGGATCGTGATCTCTTTTGGAAGATGTATGAACGGTATCAACAAGCGCCGTTCCGCCTGTCCGTTCACTCGCTGCCCGACACAGCCAAACAAAAAGGGGTCACGTATCAAACGATCGGTTATTTGGTCATGATTATGTTGATGTCAGCGGGGAATTTGACTGAGATCATCATCAAAGAAAAAGAAGAGCGCACCTATTCTCGTTTATTGACAACACCGATTCAGGCGAGAACGTATGTGTTATCGAATATCGTGGTGAATTTGTTGATTATGACGGCACAAATCATCGTGACAATCGTGGCAATGAAGAACATCTTTCATATTGATCCTAATATTTCGATGTGGCAAATGGCCCTGGTGCTCCTGCTTTTCTCTTTATCCGCGATCGGCTTGTCTTTGATTACAGTGATGTTTGCGAACAGCTCTGCTTCCGCCGGGGCGCTGCAGCCATTGATTACCGTGCCGACATGTATGCTGGCCGGCTGTTTTTGGCCGGTCGAGCTGATGCCGAAATTTTTGCAAAAAGCGGCATATTTTATACCGCAACGGTGGGCGCTCGATTTTTTGGTAAAGCTGCAGGAGGGGCGCTCTTTCGGAAGTTTGTATTGGCATCTGTTGATTCTTCTCGCCTTTGCGCTGACCTTTTTCCTTCTGGCTGTTTACAAGTTTAGCCGAAGCCAACAGAGTGGACAGTTTGTATAATGCCCAGCGGTCTATGTTTTCTTGTATGGCTGTGTGGGGGCTTTCATCATATCGAACAAGTCGATCAGCGGGAATGTCAGGTGCAGTCGTTCTTTTTGACTGCGCCTTATTTGTTGGCCCTGGGGAAGTATCTATGGCATTTTGGAGTGCCACGCTTATGCTAATAGTGCTATATTCCTAAACGACGAAGAATGTGAAAGGAGAAGAAAGATGGTCAAAATTTTTCTCGATCCAGGGCATGGTGGGAACGATACTGGCGCGGTCGGCAACGGGTTGTTGGAAAAAGACATTACGTTGTTTATCGCTCTCGAAATCAATCGTCTGCTGCAAAATGAGTATGAAGGAGTTTCCGTGCAGTTGAGCCGGACAAAAGATGAAACGGTGCCGCTTGATGAGCGGACGGACCGGGCCAATCGCTGGGGGGCCAATTTGTACGTCTCCATTCACGTGAACGCGGGTGGCGGCACTGGATATGAAGATTATATTTATAATCGGCTCGATGACAATTCGGCAACAGCCCGCATTCGCGATGCCATTCATGAAGAAGTCGTCAAAGCTGCGGGATTTCGCGATCGTGGGAAAAAGAAAGCGAATTTTCATGTGCTAAGGGAGACCGCGATGCCAGCCGTGCTCACGGAGAACGGGTTTATTGACCGGGAAGAGGATGCAGAAAAACTGAATGACACCCAGTTTCTGCGAACGGTCGCACGAGGGCATGTAAACGGAATCGCGCGAGCATTTGGCCTGCAGAAAAAGCGAAAAACAGCATTAACGCGCGTGATTGTTGATGGGACGCAAGTCGTCGTTTTTGCCGAAAGGGAAAACGTGCTGCGCCAAGTGGAGCATTATTTAGGAAGAGCGAAGCGGATTGTGCTTGAGCAAGTCGAGGAATGACGGGAACGCTTGCCTAGTTTTCAGCTAGGCGAGCGTTTTTTCGTTCGTTCGTCCTAGTGGAAAGGCCGCCTCCTCCTTTGTCCAGCCGTCATATGAGTATAGCGAGAAACAAAGGAAGGGGGAAAAGACATGTTTGGCTATTCAATAGTGCAGTTAGCCCGCCGGCACGCGGGGCGGCTGGACCGTCCTCTCCGCCATGCGCTTGTCAATATGTACAAGCCGATGACACGCATGCCGTGCATTTTTCACCGCTGGATCGAGCGCTGGCTGCGGAAATGGCGGACGCTTTCCGTCTTGATTGAAGTCGAAAATGCTGAAGGGATGGAGGCAGTGGCCAAGGCGGAACGCGATCATTTCCGTATGAAAGTACGCCACCATTTTCGCCATGTTCCCTTCTACAGCGCACGGGTGACGCCGGCGGCGCTTGAGCAACTGCTTGAACATCCAAAAGTGAAGAAAGTGTATTTTAACCGTACGGTGAAAGCGTTATTAAACAACGCAGTGCCGTCGGCCAATGCGAAACGCGTGGCGGTCAACGGGACGGAGTTGAGTGGAAAGGGAGTGACGATCGCTATTGTCGACACGGGGATTTACCCGCACCCGGACTTGGAGGGGAGGATTGCTGCCTTTGTAGATTTCGTCAATGGGCGTACGACGCCATATGATGACAACGGACACGGTACGCACTGCGCTGGTGATGCCGCTGGGAACGGGCGCATGTCCGATGGGCTGTATGCTGGACCGGCGTACGAGGCAAACCTTATCGGCGTTAAGGTGCTCGACCGTTCAGGAAGCGGGACGCTGGAAACGATCATGCGCGGCATTGAATGGTGCATCGATTACAATGAAAGACATCCATCGAAACGAATCGATATTATTTCCTTATCGCTCGGAGGGGAGCCGCAACCGTTTCCGATAGAAAATGATGACCCACTCGTGCAAGTCGCGGAGCAGGCGTGGGAGCAGGGTATTGTCGTCTGTGCGGCGGCAGGGAATGAAGGGCCGAATTATGGGACGATTTCAAGCCCCGGCATTAGCGACCGCATCATTACCGTCGGTGCTCTTGACGATCATGATACGGCGACAACGCGCGCCGACGATGATGTGGCGTCGTTTTCAAGCCGAGGGCCGACGGAGTACGGGGTGACAAAACCGGATCTCGTCGTCCCAGGGGTCAACATTATTTCGCTTCGCGCCCCGCGTTCATTTCTTGACAAGATGAATAAGCAAAGCCGGGTCGGTGACCATTATATATCGATGTCCGGCACGTCGATGGCGACGCCGATTTGCGCCGGCATTGTCGCGTTGATGCTTCAGGCCAAACCAAATGCAACGCCGGATGAAATCAAGCGGGCGTTAAAAGACGGCGCCGATTTGTGGAAAGGGCGAGACCCGAACGTATATGGAGCAGGTTACGTGAATGGGAAACGGGCCATTGAGCAACTGCTGCAGCGCTAGAAAAAAAGAGGGAGGCGATCATTGATCGCTTCCCTCTTCACGGTTATTGTAATCATATTTTGACGGATCGACCGGCTTGAAGCCTTTCGGTGTATAGAACCGGAGCAAATCGCCATAGACGACTTTATCCGATAGGTCAAGCTTCGTACGGACGATTTGTTCGAGCCGCTGAATTTCCGGCGTGCTTTCAAGAGGTTCGCCTGTTTTCGTGTCATAGTACTTGCCGTTGACCGCTGTCACCTTCGGCGTGACAAAGTCGCCGTTGCGGAACGGAACGATTTCTTGATGTTCAGGTGACAGCAAATCCGTTCCAAAATGGACGTAATTTTTTGTATCAATGCCCAGCAGGTGCAAGACCGTCGGCAACAAATCGATTTGGCCGCCAAACTCGTGAATGACGCCGCCTTTTATGCCCGGCACGTGGATGAACAGCGGCACCCGTTGCAATTGCGCATGTTCATACGGCGTAATTTCTTTTCCTAAAATTTGCGCCATGGCTTTGTTATGATTTTCCGAAATGCCGTAATGGTCGCCGTACAAAATGATGACCGAGCGGTCGTACAGACCCGATTTTTTCAAGTAGTCAAAGAACTCTTTCACTGCTTCATCCAAATAGCGTGCCGTTTGGAAATAACGGTCGACCGAGCCGTCGCCTGTCGTCGCCGGCGGGATCGTCGCATCCTCCTCGCTGATCGGGTATGGGAAATGATTCGACAGCGTAATAAATTTCACATAGAACGGTTCTTTCAATGTTTCTAATAGCGGGATCGACTCCCGGAAGAACGGTTTATCTTTCAGACCGTAGTTCAAGACGTCCTCGTCGTTCATATCGTAGTAGCTGGCGTCAAAGAAATGGTCAAAGCCGAACGACTTGTAAATTTCATCGCGGTTCCAGAACGTTTTGTAGTTGCCGTGGAAGACGGCGCTTGTATAGCCGTATTGGTGCAAAATGGCCGGAGCCGCCTGATACGTGTTTTGTCCTTTCGTCGTAAAGACAGCGCCTTGCGGCAAGCCAAACAGCGAGTTTTCGAGCATAAACTCCGCATCCGACGTTTTCCCTTGTCCTGTTTGATGGAAGAAGTTATCGAAATAGAACGTGTTCGGATCGCGGGTGAGCGAGTTTAAGAACGGGGTGACTTCTTCACCGTTCAACTTATAGTTAATCACAAAGTTTTGCAGCGACTCTAAATGAATGTAAATGACGTTTTTCCCTTTCGCCACGCCGAAATATTTCGGGTTCGGTTTGGCATACGTCGCCTGCACATAGTTCAGCACAGTCGTGATGTCGCTTTTGTTTGCGAACGCCCGCTGCGTCGATGATTTCATGCTTTGGAACGCATCGTAAATCAAATAGTTGTACACGCCTAAATATTTGACGATATAGTTGCGGTCGAACGTTCTTGTCAAGAGCTGCGGGCGGTCGGTCTCAGCGAGCGCCAAGTTGATGCTGAACATCAGAATGGCCGAAGCGAAAATGGCGCCTTTTTTGAATCGGCCGGCCTGCACTTCCGGGAGCGAGAATCGCTTCGAGAAAACGATCACCGCCAAAATGATCGTATCCAAGAAATAGAACACGTCATACCAGCGGAGCAACTCCCAAATGCTTCTGCCGAGATCGCCGAAGTTTTTCGTTTGCGTCAACGTCGGGAATGTAATAAAATCGCTGAAAAAACGATAATAAACGATATTGGCGTATAGAATGAACGATAAAACGAAATTAATAATAATGAGCCATTTGTACACACGCGTTTCCTTGGCCAACAGCGCCAACCCAAGGAAGAATACCGCCGAGCTGATCGGGTTGATGAACAATAAAAACTCCTGCATGGAGTTGCTGATGCCAAGGTTAAATTCCGCTAAATAGGCGGCGTACGTCTTCAACCAAAATAAGAGCACGGCAAAAATAAAAAAGCCAATGTATTGGTTAGGGAGAGAACGACATTTTTTCAACCATTTTTCCCAAATTGCCTTCACGTCCTCTTCTCCTCCTTTGCCTCGTATTCTTAACGATGCTTCTATGTTTATATCAACAGCCGTTGCCCACAGCAACAAACGTTTTATTCTTACATGATTTTACATCGGAACGTCTCCATGTCAAGTAGCATAATACGTCTGTTGCCAAAAGTCAATGGAATGTTTTTATGGGACTGGTGCAAGCCCCCTTCCGCGCTTCAATGCCTGTGTGGTCCCAGTCGGACTGCCATTTGCCATTCATATAGACGAACGGAGACGGAAAAGGTTTCAATGCATCCACATTCTTGAAGTCGGTGGCCATGCCCTTTATCCATTTTATTATGCAGAAAGAATGTTATGATGAAAATGGTTTAGAGTACCCGAACAAGCTTGTTTTTGGTATATTTTTTCTATGCATCATCCACAACTATAAAGAGGCGATTATGTGAGCGAGGGGGAAGGGATGGGGCTTTGAATGCGAACCGTAAATTTTTCGATCCGCCGAAAGTATTAGTGTCCGGCTTTGCCTTGATTATTTTGGTTGGAGCTTTCTTGTTGATGCTGCCGACGGCGACCGTTGACGGAAAAGGACTTCCGTTTTTAGACGCCTTGTTTACGGCGACATCTGCTACGTGCGTGACCGGACTTGTTGTGGTTGATACGGGGACGACGTTCACGTTGTTCGGCCAGCTGGTCATTTTAGCGCTGATCCAAGTGGGCGGGCTTGGATTTATGACATTTGCTACGTTGTTTGCCTTTTTGCTCGGCAAGCGGATTTCCTTGAAAGAGCGGTTGTTGCTGCAAGAGGCGCTCAATCAGCTGAGCATCGAAGGGATTGTTCGGCTCGTGAAACGCATTCTCGTTTTTACCGTCGTCATTGAGGGCATCGGCGGATTGCTGTTGGCGATTCGTTTCTCGTTCGATATGCCGTTTTGGAAAGCCGTGTACTTTGGGTTCTTTCATGCGATTTCCAACTTTAACAACGCCGGCTTTGACTTGATGGGCGAGTTTCGCAGTTTGACCGGCTATGTGGAAGATCCGGTCGTCAGCCTTGTCGTGCCGATTTTAATTATACTGGGCGGCATCGGATTTATTGTCATGAATGAAGTGTATGAGTACCGGCAAACACGGCGGCTGTCTCTTCATACGAAGGTGGTGGTCATCACGACGGCATGGCTGGTGTTTGCCAGCATGGCGCTGATATTGCTGCTGGAGTGGAACAATCCGAAGACGATGGGGCCGCTGTCGCTCTCAGGCAAGTTTTTGTCCGCGTTTTACCAAGCGGTCACTCCGAGAACGGCGGGCTCGAATACGCTTAACATCCCGGATTTGACGCAACCGACGCTGTTTTTGATCGTTTTTCTCATGTTTGTCGGCGCTTCCCCGGGTTCGACGGGCGGAGGAATCAAAACAACGACATTTACGACCTTGCTCGGCGCGGTTTGGTCGCAAATCCGCGGGAAGGAAGACGTCATTTTGTTCCGAAAACGAATCGTCTACGATACGGTATACAAGTCGCTGACCGTGACGATGAGCGGATTGTTTGTCGTCATGCTTGTGACGATGGTGTTGACGATTACCGAAAAGGGAAAAGACTTTTTCATGATTTTATTCGAAGCGACATCGGCGTTTGGGACTGTTGGACTATCGATGGGATTAACCCCTGAATTGTCTCCGCTTGGAAAAGCGATCATTATTTTCACGATGTTTGCCGGCCGCGTAGGCCCGTTGACGATCGCTTATGCGGTCACGCTGCGCCGTCAGCCCGATCCGTTCCGCTATCCGAAAGGGAAAATGATGATTGGATGAGTGAAAAACAGAAAAATGTCGGGAGCGTGAGCGAAGGGAAAATAATAAAGAAAAAATAAGCCCAAAAGCCCAGAAACTCGCTGTTTTCCTCCTTTTTCAAGGTTGGCGGAGGGACAAGCAAAGGGGTAAGATATGGAAGCAAGAACAACTTGATACGATGCGCTGAATCCGGCATGGAGCGGGGGACCCGATTTGGCAGCGTCTGCTGTCTTGGGGTGAATCCGATCAGGAAGGGCATCTCCCCAAGCCCGAACCCGACAGCTAACCTCGCAAGCGCTTTGGGGAGGGACGAGTATGGTTTTGAACCAAACGTAGCCGTTGAGCGCGTCCTCAGCGGTTTTTTCTTTTTGAATCAACTCGAATATGCTTTGGGAGGAACGGAAGCATGGCTTCGTTAAAACGTTTGTTGATTGGGAAACCGATGGAAACGAAACAGTTGAAACATGAAAAATTGCCTAAGTGGAAGGCATTGGCCGTTTTTTCTTCCGATGCGCTGTCATCGGTGGCTTACGCGACGGAAGAAATTTTGCTTGTGCTTGCTTTATTAGGGACAAGCGTCTTTTTCTATTCGCTGCCGATCGCGGTGGCGATTTTAGTATTGCTTTTGTTAGTGACCTTGTCGTATCGGCAAATCATTTACGCGTTTCCGTCCGGCGGCGGGGCGTATGTCGTCGCCCGCGACCATTTGGGGACGAAAATTAGTTTAGTGGCCGGGGCGGCGCTGATGATCGATTATATTTTAACTGTCGCCGTCAGCATCAGCTCCGGCGTCGCCGCGCTGACATCGGCGTTTTCGGGGCTGCTGCCGTGGAAAGTGGAGCTCGCTGTCGCTCTTGTCTTGCTTTTAATGGTGCTCAATTTGCGGGGCATTACCGAATCCGCGACGGTTTTCGCCTATCCGACGTATGTGTTCATTGGCTTCGTTCTTGTGATGATCGCTGTCGGCGGGTGGCAGTTGTGGCATGAAGGATGGCATGGGTTTACGATGCATGAGCATGCGTCAACCGCTCACATGTTTGCGTCCGGTTACAGCTTGTTTATTTTGCTGCGCGCTTTTTCGTCGGGATGTTCGGCGATGACCGGGGTCGAAGCCATCAGCAACGGCGTGCCGGCGTTCCGGCCAGACAGTTCAAAAAACGCCGCCATTACGATGGGATGGATGTCCACATTGCTTGGCGTGATGTTTTTAGGCATCACCGTGTTGGCGGCGGGATTCGGCGTTACTCCGACCGAGCATCAAACGGTCATTTCGCAAATCGGACGCCATGTGTTTGGGAATGGTCTTTTGTTTTACTTGTTTCAGCTGGCGACGATGGTCATTTTAGTGCTCGCGGCGAATACGAGTTTTGCCGGGTTTCCGCAGTTGACGTCGATTATGGCGAAGGACGGTTTTTTGCCGAGAAGCTTGGCGGCCCGGGGCGATCGCCTTGTGTTTTCCAATGGCATTATATTGTTGAGCGTGCTGGCGATCGCATTGATCATCGCGTTTCATGCCAAAACCCATTCGCTCATCCCGCTTTATGCGGTTGGCGTCTTTCTTTCCTTTACGATCGGCCAGAGTGGGTTGATTAAAAAATTATGGAATCGGGAAGAAGGACGGAAATTCGGCGTGCTGCTCACCGTCGGAACGGGAGCGGTGGTCACCGGGATGGTCACGCTCGTCACGATGGTCGCCAAATTTACGCAAGGAGCCTGGATCGTTATCGTGGCGATTCCGTTGTTTGTCTGGATGTTCAGCCGAATTCATGAACATTACAAAAAACTTGGCGAGCAGCTGCGGCTTGACGAACGGGAGTGGCAACAGCGCGGGAAACTGTTGAAACCAAAAGTCATTATTCCCATTTCCGGCGTCAGCAAAGTGGTCGCCCAATCCGTTCAGTACGCTCGCAGCATTTCCGACGACATTACGGCACTGTCGATTATTTTCGACGAAAAAGACGAACAAAAGCTGCGGCAAAAGTGGGAGAAGTTTTATCCGGACATTCCGTTGGAAGTCATCTATTCACCGTACCGAACCATTTTGTCGCCATTGTTAGAATACATCACGAAAGCGGAAAAAGAAGCAGACCGCGCGCCGGTGACAGTACTCTTGCCACAATTTATTGTGAAAAAATGGTGGCATACGTTTTTGCATAACCAAACCGCAATCATTTTACGCTTTTTTCTGATTATGAAAAAAGATGTCGTTATTGCGACATTGCCGTATCATTTGCGGGAATAATGTCGAGAAAAGGGGAAACATTTCCCCGGAAATCGATGCGTGTCGAATGGCAAAAAAGTCCCCTCTCCGTACGAAATTGCATATCGTACCGCAGGGGGGATTCCTATGTGGTTATGGGTGTCCATGATTTTGCTCGCTTTCAGCGTGAGCATGGACAGCTTGAGCGTAGGCATTACGTATGGAATGGGTGGTGTCCGTTTTTCCTGCTTTTCGTTGGCGCTTATTGCATGCATGTCTGGAATGATGGTGTTTGTGTCTATGAACATCGGCCGTCTGTTGGCGCTTGTTTTGCCATTGCAAGTTGAGAGAGGGCTTGCTTCGGTCATTCTCATGGCGCTTGGCGGTTGGGCGATTTATAACGTCTATAAGCCAAAGGGAGACGGAAGCGATTCCTCTATGGAATGTGATGGAACAGGGGAGGCTAACCGATTCAGCGGCGCTGTTCAAGTATTGAAACGGCCTGAACTTGGGGATCTTGATCGTTCAGGCACGATCAGCCAAAAAGAAGCGTTGTTGATCGGGATCGCTTTGTCGATGGATTCATTTGGCGCCGGGATCAGTTCGTCGCTTTTGCATTTCCCGCCGCTTTCGTTTTCCCTGTTGGTTGGCGTATTTACTCTCATGTTCATCCGAGTCGGCTTATCGTTGGGGTACATGGTGTCGAAAACGGGAATCATGAAAAAGGCGACAATGCTGCCTGGGGTTGTGTTGATTGTCCTAGGGTTGATCAAATTATTTCGGTGACACCATGTTGGCGGCTTGTTCGTAATTCAAATGTGAAAATAGGTTGATGAAAAAGGAGAGAGGTCCGATGTGGAAAAAGTTTTTATCGAAATTCGGCATTGGCGCTGCCAAAGTGGATCTCGTGCTGCATCGCTCGCATGTACGCCTTGGTGAAACGTTGGAAGGGGAATTTTTGCTGGAAGGTGGTTCAGTCGCCCAACACATTCGGAACTTAGATATCGTATTGCAATTAGAAGTGCAAGCGGAAGGGAAGGCATATCGCAAAACCGCGGCGGTGATCCCGGTCGCGTCTTCGTTTACGATTCAGCCCGGTGAGCGGAAAGTGCTCCCGTTTTCGTACACACTGCCGCACCATTTGCCGATCAGCCGCCCCACGGTTCGTTATACGTTCGTCACCCGGCTCGATATTGCCGCTGGGGTGGATGCATATGACCAAGACGCCATTCACATTTTGCCGCCGACCGCCTTGGATCAAGTGTTTTCCGCTTTGGCCGCCCTGGGATTCCGGGAGAAAGCGACATCCGGAAGCATTACGCCGCATGGCCAGGAATTTGCGTTCTTCCCGACGAGCGAATTTCAAGGGATCGTCCAAGAAGTCGAGTTTTTTGCCCTCGTCGAGGGAGAAGGGGTGCGTTTGTATATGGAGATCGACGTCCGCCACGGCTTTGGCGGGGAACGCGAAATGAAACGGGAGCTGTTGATCACTCATGAACAGCTTCGCGATTCGGCGACGGCAGCCCGTCTGCTTCGAGAAGCCATTGAAGAGGCGGTGCGGGCGGCCGGGGCGTTCGGCCAGCTGAGCGGGCATCCATTGGCAACGCCGCATTCGCCAATCTATAGCCATCCAGTAGGCCATTATCCACCCGTCCATCATTCGCATCATGGCGGACACGGGTGGGCTGGTGCCATTGGTGGGTTTGCGGCCGGGATGCTGGCGGGAATGGTGGCGGAAGAGTTGCTTGACGATGTGATCGATGATGTCGCTGACGGGTTGGACGTGGATGATTGGTTTGATGGCGGCGATGGATTTGATGGGGGAGATTGGCTGTAATGATGATATGGAAGGTGCTTCGCATTTCGCGAAGCGCTTTTTTGCTGATGCGGATGTCTTGTACAACGGTGACCGTTTCTCCTTAGTGGGCATATACAATAAATGGAAAAATAAAACAAGGAGGAAACAAAATGAATGATACGTACGGTCATCGCCATTTGGCTTGGCATGAAACGTTGGAGTTGCATGAACTGATCGCTTTTCAAGCAAACGGGCTCATAAAAATGAAAAAGGCGGTCGGCAAAATCGACTGTCCTGAATTAAAAGGATTGTACCTTGAGACGATTCAAGGGCTGGAAACGAATTTGCGCGAGCTGCTTGCCTTCATTCCGGCGGCACCTATGATGGAAGAAAGCCGCGACCATGATGATGGCGACCGGGCCTTGCACGCTGGCGATTTGCTTGGCTTTTCAAAAACGGCAGTGCGTAATTATGCTGCTGCCATTACCGAGGCGGCGACGCCGGTGCTGCGCAAAACGTTTGTCAAACATCTGCTCAAAGCCATTGACACGCACGAAAAAGCGTTCAACTATATGTATGAACGCAGTTATTATCCAGCGTACGATCTTGTCCAGCTCCTTCACAACGACGTCCGCAACGCGCAAAAAGCGTTGTCGATGGGATATGAACGATAACAGAAACGAGCCGCTCCCGCCAAGTGGAGCGGCCTCTTTCATTGCGGCGGGGAGGAGCGGATGGACCGACGGCGAATACATAAAAGCGGAGAAACAGCTAAGCCTAATGGAGCTAGAAGAGAGGAAAGATCATAAACGAAGGAGGCGTCATCGGTGCGTTACTATATCGTTTTTGATATTGGCGGCACATATGTCAAACATGCCGTCATGAACGAGCATGGCGACTTTTTCGAAAAGGGGCGTTACCGTTCGGAGCGGCATGACTTTCATCAATTTCGCGATGACTTGCTTAACGCCGTCCGCCAGGCGCAGGCGAACTATGAACTTTCCGGCATCGCGATCAGTTCCGCAGGAAGCGTTGACAGCGATCTTGGCATCATCGGCGGAAGCAGCGCATTGCCGTGCATTCACGGCCCAAACTTTAAAGAAGTATTCGGCGGAGCGACGGGCCTGCCGGTGGAACTGGAAAATGACGCGAACTGCGCAGCGCTCGGTGAATTATGGAAAGGAGCGGGGCGGCACTGCCGCGACATCGCCTTTGTCATTGTCGGCACCGGCATTGGCGGGGCGATCGTGAAAGACGGACGCATCCATAAAGGGGCGCATTTGCACGGCGGGGAATTTGGCTATATGTTGATGGATGTCCGCTATGGGAACGGAAGGATCGAATGCAAAACATGGAGCGAACTGGCGGCGACAAGTGCGCTGATCCGGATGGCGGCTGAGGAAAAGGGGATGCCGGAGAGGGAGCTGGACGGAGAAAAAGTATTTGCGTTGGCCGAGAGAGGCGATGAAGCCGCGCAAAAGGCCATTGACCGGTTTTATTTTTCATTGGCCCAAGGGATTTTTAACTTGCAGTACGCATACGACCCGGAAAAAATCATTTTGGGCGGGGCCATTAGCAGCCGCCCCGATTTCGTCGACGAAATCAACAAGCGGCTTTCGGTGTTATTGTCGCTCGTTCCAATTGCCAAAGTCCAGCCGGTGGTGGAGACGTGCCAATTCAAAAACGATGCGAACTTGCTCGGCGCTTTGTATCATTACTTAGAGCGGCGCGGGGAGTTAGGGGAAGCGTCCGGCCCGTCCCATTGACTAGCAACAGGAAGTCGATGATTCTGTCTCGAAAACAAGGTCGCTGCCTAGAAAAAGCGCGGGTAGTACAAGACAAAGATTTGTAGTACAATAGAGCAGGCGCGGCCAAAAGCGGAGTGTTATTCCACCCGCTTGGCCCATATGTATAGAAAGGACGACCCCGCGCAGAAAGGATGGAAGGACATGCACTGGATGGAATTATGGAAGGCGATCATTTTAGGGATGGTCGAAGGGCTGACCGAGTTCGCCCCTGTTTCCTCGACCGGCCATATGATTATTGTCGACGATCTTTGGCTGAAATCCACAGAGTTTTTAGGCAAGTACGCGGCGAATACATTTAAAGTCGTCATTCAGCTCGGCTCGATTTTAGCCGCTGTGGTCGTGTTTAAAGACCGATTTCTCGACTTGCTTGGCGTTCGCGGCCGCCATCCGGGCGGACATCCGCGCCTTAACCTCATTCACGTCATCATTGGCCTGCTGCCGGCTGGGGTGCTCGGCGTCTTGTTTGAAGATTACATCGATGAACATTTGTTTTCGACAAAAACGGTGCTGATCGGCCTTGTGCTCGGCGCGTTGTTGATGATCGCCGCCGACAAATTCGCCAAAAAAGCCGCGCGGACGCAGACGGTCGACCAAATTACGTACAAGCAGGCGTTTTTTGTTGGTTTGATGCAATGTTTATCCTTGTGGCCCGGCTTTTCCCGCTCCGGCTCGACGATCTCTGGCGGGGTGCTTGTCGGCATGAGCCATCGCGCCGCCGCCGATTTCACGTTCATTATGGCTGTTCCGATCATGGCTGGGGCGAGCGGGCTGTCGCTGTTGAAAAACTGGCAATATGTCACCGCCGCCGATATCCCGTTTTTCATCGCCGGTTTTTTTAGCGCCTTTGTCTTCGCCTTGCTCGCGATCCGCTTTTTCCTTGAGCTCATCAACCGCATCCGCCTCGTGCCGTTTGCGGTGTATCGGATCGTGCTGGCCGTTGTCATTTATTTCTTATACTTCTAGTCGTGCCGCCTGGCGGGGTTGTTCCGCCGGGCGGTTTTCTGGTTGGGGGAAGGAAATGGAAAGAGAAAAAATTTGAATAAAAATAACCCGTAGTGCTAGCTGAGTGCTAAGACTGAGCCAGCATCACAATTCCAGTACAACATCATGAAGATATCGATCTCTTGTGCGACCATGTGTTCCGTATCAACCGTTATCGGCTTGAGCCGGTGTAAAGGAGAAGGCTCGTTGTGTGGTGATGAAAACAAAACGAGGCGATGCCGAAAAACGGCCGTGGTTGGCCGCATCGGGCATCGCCTGTTTTTACAAACGGGCGGTGTCTTGAATGATTGCAAGCAGCGTTTGCAGCGGATCGCTCGCGCCGGCTTTCTCCATGTTTTTTTGGTAGCGGTCTTTGTTTTCATATAGGCGGTGAATGGCGGCTTGCAGCGATTCGTTCGTTAAATCCTCTTCCATCAGCACTTCCGCATAGCCTGCTTTTTCAAACGAACGAGCGTTTGCAATTTGGTCGCCGCGGCTTGCCGCTTTCGAGAGCGGGATGAGCAGCATCGGCTTGCGCAAGGAGAGCAGTTCGAAAATGGCGTTCGCCCCGGCGCGGGAGACGACGATGTCGGCCAAGGCGAGTAAGTGGGGCAGCTCTTCATTGACGTATTCGAACTGTTTGTATCCTTTTTGGCCTGCGAGGCTCGGGTCGATGTTTCCTTTGCCGCAAATGTGGATGATGTCAAATTCGGCAAGAAGCGTCGATAGGTTGGCGCGCAAGGCGTCGTTAATTTTTTTCGAGCCTAAGCTGCCGCCCATCGCCAGCAAGACCGGTTTTTTTCCGTCGAACTGGCACATCTTCCTCCCTTGTTCGGCGTTGCCATCCTTCAACTCTTCGCGGACGACGGCGCCGACGTAGACGGCTTTATCGGCATTGACGTATTGCTTCGTTTCCGGGAAGGTGAGGCAGATTTTTGTCGCAAACGGCATAGCGATTTTGTTCGCAAGCCCCGGGGTTAAGTCAGATTCATGGATCACCGACGGCACACCGTTCAGCCAAGCGCCGAGAATGACGGGAACGGAGACGAATCCGCCTTTTGAGAAGACGACGTCCGGTTTTTCTTTTTGGATCAGGCGGTACGCCTGCCAAACGCCTTTCAGCACGTTGAATGGATCTTTAAAGTTTTTCCAGTCAAAATAGCGGCGCAGTTTTCCGGTCGAAACCGAATAGTACGGGACGCCGTCGATGCGGCCGATAATCTCCCGTTCAATCCCTTGATGAGATCCGATGTAAACGATATCCCATCCCAGCTCTTTCAATTTCGGGATGAGGGCGACGTTGACCATCACGTGGCCGGCTGTGCCGCCGCCGGTTAAGATGATTTTTTTTCGCAATGCGGATCACCTGTCTTTTTTTAATCGCTCGTGTATCGTTATGTATTATAGCAGATTCCACCTAGCTTCGGGAGGAAACCAAGCGGTGGCGTTTTTCGTATAGTAAGAAAACTGGACGGTCTGCATGAAATTTTCATGATTTTCTTTTCGATTTCTCATTTGTTTGTTATATGATAAAACATCTGCAGCGTGATGATCTCGAATACAGAAAGTTCATTTTTCTATTTTCAGAGAGAAGAAATATTGGTAAAGTACAATCAAGAGGTGAATGCCATGTGGGTTTGGCTGTTCGTTTGTTTCATTGTGGGAATTGCCATTTATGGCATTGTACCGACGATCATCATTCGCAAAAAGCGGGTGCGTTTGTTTCGGGAGGGGACGGCATCCGATTGTCTGGCGCTGACGTTTGATGACGGCCCCGACCCGTATTATACGCCAAAGTTGCTTGATTTATTAAAGAAATATGGCGTGAAGGCGACGTTTTTCGTTGTCGGCCGCAAAGTCGAGCGCTATCCGGATATTGTGCGGCGGATGGCCGAAGAAGGCCATGAAATTGGGATTCATAATTACCGCCACATCAGCAATTGGCTGTTGCCGCCGCTTTGGTTGGATTGGGGGGTGCGCCGCGCCGCCGCGGCGATTGAGCGGGCGACGGGCCAACGCCCGGTGTATTACCGCCCGCCGTGGGGGCATTTTAACGCTTGGACGCCGATCGTGCAAAAGCGGTATACAACGGTGTTATGGTCGCATATTCTTGGCGATTGGAACGAAAAAATTGGTACAATGGAATTGTTCCGCCGCTTGCGTTCGTCCATACGCGGCGGGGCGGTGATTGTGCTTCATGACAATGGGGATGCGTTAGGTGCTGACAAACGCGCGCCAGAGCAAATGTTGTCAGCGCTCGAGCTGCTGTTTAAGGATGAAGCAGCGAAAAAGATGCGTTGGGTGACGATTACGGAACTGAGAAATGTGCAAACTAATACACAAATCTCGGCGATGTAGCGGGGGAGCTATGGATACAAGCGTATGGTTGCCGTATGTCCAGTCATATGGATATGTGATGCTGTTTTTATTTTTGTTTTGCGGCATTGTCGGCATTCCGGCGCCGGAGGAAAGCTTGCTCTTTTTGGTCGGCGTGATGGTTGCCAAGGAGCAGTTGCTGCTTGGACCGTCGCTCGCTTCATGCTGGGGCGGGGCGATGGCCGGCATGGTGACGGCATACGGCGCCGGCCGGTGGTGGGGGGCGCCGTTTGTGCAAAAGTACGGCAAGTGCGTCGGAATTACGGCTGAACGTTGGGAGCGGGCTCGCCGCTGGTTTGGCCGCTATGGCAAATGGGGGATTTTGTTCGGCTGCTATGCTCCCGGGGTGCGGCAAATTTGCCCGTATATGGCGGGAGTGAGCCGGTTTCCGTTCGGGCCGTTTTTGTTGCTGTCGGCGCTTGGAACGGCAGGTTGGGCAGTTCCGTTGACCGCGGCGGGGCTTTGGCTCGGCCAGCGCATCCATATCCCCCTGATTTCTTTTCCGCTTGCCGGTTTGGCGTTGTTTTTGCTTTTTTTGCTTGCGGCATGGGTTGGGCAGCGGAGGCGCAAAAAATCTTTCGAAAGCTAAAGGGTGCGATCGATGATGAAAGTATTGTTTTTGCCGCTGTTTCAAATGAATACGGGACACCATAAAGTAGCCGATACGTTGATGGATTTTTTGCGCCGCCAGTTTCCGGCGGTCGAAAGCAAAAAGATCGATTTTTTGAGCTATTGCAATGAACTGATGGAAAAAATGGTGTCAGAGGCCTACTTGCGCTGGATTCGCTCGCATCCTGCTTCGTACCACCGTGTGTACAAAACGCTGATGTACCAAGAGCCGCCCCGGTTTGAGTTCATTTCGTTTGAGCCATGGCTGCCTTATTTTGAAAGCAAAATGAAAAAGATGGTGGAAGAAGAACGGCCGGATTTAATCGTCTGCACCCATTCGTTTCCGTCGCGCATTTTGCAGCGGCTGAAGCGAAAACGGGTGCTGACGGTTCCAGTTGTCAATGTCTACACCGACTTTTTTATGAACAGCATCTGGGGGAAACGGTTTATTGACTATCATTTTGTTCCCCATCAAGAGGCGAAATGGGAGCTGATCACGAAGTACGGGGTTGACAAAGGACGCATCATCGTCACTGGCATCCCAGTGCACGATGTGTTTATGAATCGGTCGGAAGCGAGACGCAAGCGGCAGCCTGCTCATGTGCTTGTCGCCGGTGGAAACCAAGGGCTTGGCAATATGCTGGCGTTTTTGCGGGCGGCCCGCACGTCAACGTTGTTCCGCTATTCGGTGCTGTGCGGCGCCAATCGCCAGCTGTACGAGGAAATCGCCAGCTGGCAGCTGCCTCATATCCGGCCGCTTCCATACATCGCTGACCCGGAAGAGATGAATCGGCTGTATGAAGAGGCGGATGCCGTCATTACGAAACCAGGCGGGGTGACGGTCAGCGAGTTGCTTCATAAGCGCATTCCGATTTTTACGATCGATTGCTTGCCTGGGCAGGAGCGCATCAATTTGCAATATTTACAGCAAAATGGTCTCATTTATCATTTGGTCGGGCCAGAAAGCGGCGAGCAGCACATGCTTCGCCTGTTGATGGATGACGTGGAGAAAAACCGGCTTTTCCGCCGTGTGTCCGATTATTTTGCCGGCGTGGAAAAAACGGGGCAAGAAGCGCTCGCCGAAGTGGTAGCGGCCATGCCGCAACGCATGGCTTGGCGCGTGTTGCATCCGTAGCGACAGAAGGTGTCCCAAAACGGTCGGGGCACCTTTTCTTATTCCTGTATATACGTGTAAAACAAATGCTGGAAAACGATATGTTGTGCTTTGTTGAAAGAAGAATCACCTTTTTAGACACCCTCACTTTTTTGTTCCTAATCGCTTATGGGGGGTGGCGAAACAACCTGCATCGTACATATAAAATATCAGACCGTTGGGCGCGAAACGTGTTACAATAGGAACGATGGCCAAGGAAAGAGGAGGAACGATGATGAAAACGAAAGTTGGCGTGTTATACGGCGGCAAATCACCGGAGCACCAAGTATCGTTGTCGACGGCGATGGCGGTGATGAACGCCATTGATCCTCATAAATTCGATGTCATTCCGATTTATATTACACCGGAAGGTCAATGGATCAAGGGCGAACAGTTGACCGGACCGATCGAGGAAATCAAGCAGCTGCAATTCACTTCGGCGGCGACCGCCTTGATTCCGGTTTCCTTGAACCAAGTTCCGGCTGCCGATTCGGCTGCGGGAGGAAACGAGGAAACGATCGATGTCATTTTCCCGCTTTTGCATGGGCCGAACGGCGAAGACGGAACGGTGCAAGGGTTGCTTGAGATATTGAACATTCCGTATGTCGGCAACGGGGTGCTTGCTTCCGCGGTCGGCATGGATAAGGTGATGATGAAAAACTTGTTTGCGCAGGCCGGGTTGCGCCAAGCAAAATATATCGCCGTGACGAAGTACGATTGGCAAAAAAGAGGCGAGACGGTGTATGACCGGATCGAACGAGAGCTTGGCTACCCGTGCTTTGTCAAGCCAGCCAACGCCGGTTCGAGCGTCGGCATTTCCAAATGCAAGCAGCGCGGCGATTTAAAAGCCGCATTTATCGAGGCATTTCAGTATGACCGAAAAATTATTATTGAAGAGGCGATTGTCGGCCGCGAAATTGAAATCGGCGTGATCGGAAATGATGAGCCGATTTGTTCGGTCGTTGGCGAAATTGTTCCCAAAAAGGAATTTTACGACTATGAAGCGAAATACGAAGACGGGCAAACCGAATTGATCATCCCAGCGGACGTAACGAAAGAACAGTATGAGACGATCAAACAAATGGCCATTACGGCGTTTCAGGCGCTGGATTTGTCTGGACTTGCGCGCGTCGATTTTTTCCTCGCCGAAGATGGCGCTGTTTATATCAACGAAGTGAACACGATGCCAGGCTTTACGCCATACAGCATGTTCCCGCTTCTTTGGCAGCACAGCGGTGTGCCGTACCCAGAGCTGATTGAACGGCTTATCGCGCTCGCATTGGAACGACATCAAGAAAAGCAGACGATCACGTACACGTTCAAAAAAGAAAAGAGGTGAGAGCCGATGATCAAACGGACAGTGCGGCAAATCGCCGAAATGGCTGACGGACAGTGTTTAAAGCCGGAATGGGAGAATATGGTCGTAAGCGGTGTGTCAACCGACACAAGGACGATCCAAGCCGGCAACTTGTACGTTCCGTTGCGCGGTGCGACCTTTAACGGCCACGATTTCGTGCAAGAAGCGGTGCAAAAAGGAGCCGCCGCCGTACTGTGGGCGGAAAGGGAAGGAACGCCGCCGGAAGGTGTGCCAGTGGTCGTTGTGGATGATACGCTTTTGGCATTGCAGCGGCTCGCCGCCCGCTACCGTGAGCAGCTTGGACTGAAGGTGATCGGCGTCACTGGCAGCAACGGCAAAACGACGACGAAAGATATGATTGCCGCGCTGCTGGCGACCAACTACCGCGTGCAAAAAACAGAAGGGAACTTCAACAACCATATCGGTGTGCCGTTGACGCTTCTTTCGCTTGACGAAGGGACGGAGATGGCCGTTGTCGAAATGGGGATGAGCGGGTTTGGCGAAATCGAGCGGCTGACCATGATCGCCCGTCCGGACGCAGCGGTCATCACGAATATCGGAGAAGCACACTTGCAGGAGCTCGGGTCGCGGGAAGGCATCGCCAAGGCGAAGTTGGAAATTTTGGCGGGTTTGCACCATGATGGTTTATTCGTCTACCACGGCGATGAGCCGCTCTTGACGGAGCGCGTGCCGAAGTTGCCGCTTCCCCGCCATGTCGTGACGTTCGGGGCGGGCGAACAGAACGATTACTATCCGACCGATGTGCGCATTGAAGCGGGAGGAACATCGTTTGTCATCAATGCGCTCCCCGGCCGGACGCTGTTTATGCCGGTATTAGGCAAGCATCATGTGTACAACGCGCTCGCCGCCATTGCGGTCGCCCGCTTTTTCGGCATCGATTGGGAAGGCATTGATGCGTCTCTCTCCCGCCTGCAAGTGACGCGCATGCGTACGGAAGTCGTCAAGACGAAATATGGCTTTACCGTCATTAATGACGCCTACAATGCTAGCCCGACATCGATGCGCGCCGCCTTGACGCTGCTTGGGGAATTAGGCGGCTACCGGCAAAAAATCGCCGTATTGGGCGATATGTTGGAGCTTGGTGACGAAGAAGTGGCGTTTCATCGAGAGATCGGGGAGGTGTTGCGGCCGGGAATGGTGGACTATGTGTTCACTTACGGGCCGCTGGCGCACCATATCGCCGCGGCGGCTGCCCCATTTTTTGATGATGGGCGGGTGAGGGAGTTCGACGATAAAGCAGCGTTGGCCGAGGCCGTGCGTTCCGTCGCGACTTCGGATGACATTGTTTTATTGAAAGCATCGCGCGGCATGAAATTGGAAGAGTTGCTTCGATATTGGGTGTAACATCAAGCAACCCGAGAGAAACTAAAAGCGGCGTCACAGGCGCCGCTTTTCATTCGGGCGGGGGTGGAAATGATGATCGGCTGTTTATGTATTCACGGGTTTACGGGAAGTCCAGAAGAAGTGGCGCCGCTGGCCGATTATTTGCGGGAGCGGACCGATTGGATGATCGAAACGCCGACCTTGCCGGGCCACGGAAGCGAACTGCGGCTGAAAGGAATTGCATACGACCAATGGATCGCGGCGGCGGAACAAGCGTTTTTAGCGCTCCATCGCCGTTGCAGTGTGGTGTATGTCATTGGGTTTTCAATGGGTGGAGTGATCGCCGTCTACTTGGCGGAAAAATACCCGGTCGCCAAACTCGTGCTGCTAAGCGCTGCGTTTTACTATGTCAACCCGCGCCAATTATGGCGCGACATCCGTGAAATGTTTGCCAACGGCTGGCGCGGAGCGCGGGAGCACCCGCTGTTTCTCCGCTATCGAAACAAAATGATGGCGACCCCGTTTTCCGCTGTCAGAGAGTTTCGCAAGCTCGTCCGCCATGTGCGGCCCCGCCTCCCGCATGTTGCGGCGCCTGTGCTCATTGTCCAGGGGGAAAAAGATGGGATCGTGCCGTTAAAAAGCGCCTGCTATTTATATGAACGCATGGGGTCTTCAGAAAAAAAGCTGTTGCTTTTGCCCAATTCGTTCCATCATGTTTGTCATAGCATCGATCGGCACGTTCTGTTTGCTGAGGTGGAAACATTTTTGCGCGCTGCCCATGCCCATCATTGCAAATCACCGCATAACATGGTATGATAACTGTCAAACCTTTCTCTCGGATAAAGGGACGATTTTTTATAAGGAGTTTGGATAACATTGACGACATTTCAAGAATTAGGATTAAGCCAAGAAGTGATGAAAGCGATCGAGCGGATGGGGTTTGAAGAGACGACTCCGATTCAAGCGAAGACGATTCCGCTCAGTCTGCAAAATAAAGACGTAATCGGTCAAGCGCAAACCGGAACGGGGAAAACGGCGGCGTTTGGCATTCCGATCGTTGAGAAAGTGAATGTGAAAAACAGCGCTGTTCAAGCGCTCGTTGTCGCGCCGACGCGTGAGCTCGCCATCCAAGTATCAGAAGAGCTGTACAAAATCGGCGCCGTCAAGCGCGTGCGCGTCTTGCCGATTTACGGCGGTCAAGATATCGACCGGCAAATCCGCGCTTTGAAAAAACATCCGCACGTGATCGTCGGGACGCCGGGCCGTATTATCGACCATATCAACCGCGGGACGCTCCGCCTTGAGCATGTGCATACGGTCGTTCTCGATGAGGCGGATGAAATGCTCAATATGGGCTTTATCGAAGATATTGAGGCGATTTTAAGCCATGTGCCGGCCGAGCGGCAGACGTTGCTGTTCTCGGCGACGATGCCGGATCCGATTCGCCGCATTGCCGAGCGCTTCATGAACGAGCCGGAACTTGTCAAAGTGAAGGCAAAGGAAATGACCGTGCCGAACATTCAACAGTACTACTTAGAAGTGCACGAGAAAAAGAAATTTGACATTTTGACGCGGCTTCTTGATATTCAGGCGCCGGAGCTCGCGATCGTGTTCGGCCGCACGAAGCGTCGTGTCGATGAGCTGGCAGAGGCGCTCAACTTGCGAGGCTATGCAGCGGAAGGCATTCACGGTGATTTAAGCCAAGCGAAACGGCTGTCGGTGCTGCGCAAGTTTAAGGAAGGTGCGATTGAAATTTTAGTGGCGACGGATGTTGCGGCGCGCGGCTTGGATATTTCCGGCGTAACGCACGTGTACAACTTTGATATTCCGCAAGACCCGGAAAGCTATGTCCACCGGATTGGGCGCACCGGGCGCGCCGGCAAGACAGGGGTGGCGATGACGTTTGTCACTCCAAGGGAGATCGGCCAGCTTCACCATATTGAGCGGACGACGAAGCGGAAAATGGAGCGGATGAAGCCGCCGACACTTGATGAGGCGCTCGAAGGCCAACAGCGTATCGCTATCGAAAAGCTTCTCAACGTCGTGGAGACCGAAAACCTGTCATTTTACAAACGGGCAGCGGAAGAATTGCTTGAAGAGCACGATTCGGTAACGATTGTCGCTGCCTGCTTGAAAATGTTGACGCGCGAGCCGGATACGACGCCGGTGCAATTGACGGAAGAGCCGCCTTTAGCGGTCAAGCGGGAGAAAAAACGGGGCGGCCGCCCGGACGGCTCAGCCCGCAGCCGGACGAAGAAACGGCGGATTACGGCGCATTAAGCGCCGTTTTTTCATAGCCGAGGCATGTAAAACGACGGCCGCTTGGGGCGGATGGACAAAAAGGGGGCAAGCAGGCCGCCGACGGCGAAGCCAAATAGATGGGCCAATAAATTCCCATGTGGTGTCATGATGCCAATCAGCAAATGAACCGCCATGACCGAAAGCAGCAGCTGGGCGTGGCGGGGGGCGACTAAGTCGCGGCGGAATAGGGCGAGGTAGCTGTACATGCCAAACAAGGCGAAAATGGCGCCCGACGCCCCGACATGGGTGTACAGCGGCGGCAGAAGGAATAAAGTGGCGACATTGGCGCCGATTCCGCCTCCGATATACAGAAACAAAAACTTTCTTTTCCCAAGTGCGCGCTCCAGCCAGGGGCCAAACAGCCATAAGGACAAACTGTTGGCGGCCATATGGTGGAAATCGCGATGCAGCACGATTGGGCTGACAAGCCGCCAGCACTCTCCATGGCGGATCGCGCCGTTCGTCCCGACGGCGTATTGCCAAATGGGTTCAAGCGCTGTCAAGGGAAGAGAAAACAACAGCCATGCGGCGATATGGACCAATAATAAGGCGGCAACGACGGGATAAAGGCGGACAAATGAGCGGACATCGCTTGCATGTTGAAACACGGGTTGGTCTCCCTTCTTCGCGGAAATGGGGCGTTTTTTATAAGCCATCTTATGCGGGTCTCTCATAAAAAATTTGTCCGACCATCAGGGCGGATAGGATAGGTGAGGAAGCAGTGATCGTCGGCATTGGCATTGATATTGTAGAGTTGGAACGGATCCGCTCCCTTCTTGAGCGGAGCCGCAAATTTCCAGAGCGAATTTTGACGCCGCGTGAAAAAGCGCAGTTTGGCGAGTTGCCGCCCGCAAGACAGGCAGAGTTTCTCGCCGGGCGATTTGCGGCTAAAGAAGCGTACGCCAAAGCGCTCGGAACGGGGATCGGGCGGCATCTATCGTTTCAAGACATCGAGATCGTTTCCGATGAGCACGGAAAGCCGAGCATTGCTGCCCGCCGCGATGGCGAGACGGTTCATCTGTCCATTTCCCATAGCCGCGATTACGCCGTCGCCCAAGTCGTCATTGAGCGCCTTGGACCGATGACGCCGGCTGATGCTTGCCATGGCTAGTCTGCATATTCCCGAAAGTTGTCTCATATATTGTAGTGCATGGGTAGAAATCGATATATGAGGCAAAGGGGTTGAAGCGATGGGCAGAAACGTGCTGATGGCGTTGGTCGGCATCATTTTTCTGTTTGCTTTGGCTGGCTGCGGGTCGAAATCGCAGGAAGAGGTGCTGAAGGCGCTTGATGAAAAGGTCGATGAGATGACGGGTTATCAGGCTGAGGCGAAAATGACGTTCCGCACCGGTGAGAAGCCGCAAGTGTATCATGTTGAAGTGTGGCACAAGCAGCCGTCCTACTACCGCGTCAGCTTGAAAAACGCCGACAAAGGACAAAGCCAAATGATTTTGCGCAATGACGAAGGGGTGTTCGTCTTCACGCCGGCGCTCAACAAAACCTTCAAGTTTGTGAGCGATTGGCCGAAAAACAGCAGCCAAGCGTATTTGTACGAATCGCTCGTCAAAGACATTTTGAGCGATTCGAAGGCGAAGTTTAAGGCGACGGACGATTACTATGTGTTTGAGACGAAAACGAACTACCCGAACAGCGAAGTCATTCCAACCCAAGAGATTACACTGCGCAAAAAAGATTTGGCGCCCGTCTCGGTCAAAGTGATGGATACGGACCGGAAAGCGCTGTTGACGGTCGAGTTTTCCAACGTCGAGTTTAACAAAAAGTTTGATGATGACGCGTTTGATACAAAGAAAAACATGACTGGCGCCCGTCTTGAGGTGCCAACGATGGCCGAAGGAAAAGAGCAAGTGATGGCCGTCATGTACCCGAGTCAGCTTCCGAAAGGGGTTCAAGCGCTCGAGGAAAAAGAAGTGAAAGGTGAAAACGGCACGCGCGTCATTATGACATTCGGCGGCAAAAAATCGTTTACGCTCGTGCAAGAAAAAGCGGATGTGCTTCCGGCGACAAGCATGCCAGTTCTTGTCAACGGCGACCCGGTTGATTTAGGATTCACCATTGGCGCCCTCACCGACCGAACGTTGACATGGTGGTACAATGGGGCGGAGTTTACGCTCGCCTCGGACGATTTGACGCCGGAAGAAATGGTGATGGTCGCCAGCTCAGTGCAAGAAAAAGCGGCAAAATGACAGTGCGGTTTTGCAAACAGGCGGCTTTCCGCGTTGAAGCGGAGAAGCTGCTTTTTGTTTTTGTGCAGAAGCAGTGAAGGCAGGACAGTGGACGAATCGTTGCGATCTCCAATGTTTTCCGCCGTTTTTCTCATTTTTCCGCCGCTCATCCTATTCCTTCTTCCCTAGGAACATGGTAAACTAAAAAAGGAATCCAATCGATTCAAGCGCTTTCAAACTGGCTATGACTAGAAAGGCAGCGAGAGAGGATGGACGAGTTTCACCGCGATACGTGGGTGGAAATTGATTTGGACGCCATTTACGACAACGTCGCGAATTTGCGCCGCTTTTTGCCGGAGGGTACGCAAATTATGGCCGTTGTCAAGGCGAACGCCTACGGGCACGGCGATGCCCAAGTGGCGGCAACGGCGCTCGAAGCGGGCGCTTCCCGCTTGGCCGTCGCCTTTTTGGACGAGGCGCTTGCCTTACGAAAAAAAGGCATCGATGCCCCGATTTTAGTGCTTGGGGCGTCTCGTCCCGAGGATGTGGCGTTGGCCGCCGAACACCGCATCGCCTTAACCGTGTTTCGCTCTGATTGGCTCGAGAAGGCGTCATCGCTATATAACGGTTCGACCCCGATTCATTTCCATTTAAAGATGGACACGGGAATGGGACGGCTTGGGGTTAAAGACGAAGAGGAGACAAAGCGAATAGCGGCCTTGATCGATCGCCATCCGCCCTTTGTGCTTGAAGGGGTGTATACGCATTTTGCGACCGCTGATGAAGTGAATACGGATTACTTTTCTTATCAATACGCCCGCTTTTTGCATATGCTTGACTGGCTGCCGTCGCGGCCGCCGCTCGTTCATTGCGCCAACAGCGCGGCGGCCCTTCGTTTTTCCGATCGAGCGTTCAACATGGTTCGCTTTGGCATTTCGATGTACGGGCTCGCCCCATCGCCGGACATCAAGCCGCTCCTCCCATACGAATTGAAAGAGGCGTTTTCGCTCCATAGCCGCCTTGTACACGTCAAAAAACTGCAACCAGGCGAAAAGGTGAGCTACGGTGCGACGTACACCGCGCAGACGGAAGAGTGGATCGGCACGATTCCAATCGGTTATGCGGACGGCTGGCTGCGCCGCCTGCAGCACTTTCATGTGCTTGTTGGCGGGCAGCGGGCGCCGATCGTCGGCCGTATCTGCATGGATCAATGCATGATCCGCCTGCCGGAGCCGCTGCCTGTCGGGACGAAGGTGACATTAATTGGCCGCCAAGGGGACGAAGTCATTTCCATCGATGATGTCGCCCGCCATTTGGGCACAATCAATTATGAAGTGCCGTGCACGATCGGCTACCGGGTGCCCCGTATTTTTTTCCGAAATAAGCGTATAATGGAAGTGAGAAACGCCGTTGGTCGCGGATGAAGCGATGCATAATCTGCTTCGGAAGACAAAGGATAGAAAATGGAGAAATGACTTTGCAGCGCCGTTGTTTAATGGTATCATGAAGTGGAAGCAATCAATGGCTGCAGTTCGTGGAGGTGTATATTTGTGTCGGAATCTGGCGCAACAGCGGAAATCGTCGTTCGTTTGCCGCAGTCGCTGCTGACAGAACTGGACGTGCTCGTAAAGCAGGAAAACGGCAACCGCAATGAACTCATTTATCAAGCGACGAAAATGTACATTCGCGAGCGGAAGAAACGGCAAATTCGCGAGGCGATGAGACGAGGCTACATGGAAATGGCGAAAATCAATTTATCTATCGCTTCTGAAGCGTTTCATGCTGAATACGAGGCCGACCACACCGTTGAACGCTTAGTTAGCGGGGGGTAATGCTTTGATTGTCAAACGTGGCGACGTGTATTTTGCGGACCTTTCCCCGGTTGTTGGCTCGGAGCAGGGCGGCGTGCGCCCCGTGTTGGTGATCCAAAACGATATCGGCAATCGTTTTAGCCCGACGGTGATTGTCGCGGCGATTACGGCGCAAATCCAAAAAGCGAAGCTGCCGACGCATGTCGAGATTGACGCGAAACGCTACGGGTTTGAACGCGATTCGGTCATTTTGCTTGAGCAAATTCGCACGATCGACAAGCAACGGCTGACCGATAAAATCACTCATTTGGACGATGAAATGATGGATAAAGTCGATGAGGCGCTGCAAATTAGCTTAGGGCTGATCGACTTTTGATAGAGCGAAAAACCTTTGCTTTTGGCATAACAGCGAACAGGAGAAACGGCGTTTTCGGTTGCCAACGGGCGGCCGAGCGGATGGGGAAAGCGGCGTTGACGTGCGGCATCGGTCTTGATTATCGAGTGTTCACGTTGGTGAGACGGGCAGATCGGCCTTTCCGGAACGGTCTGTCCTTCCATTTTCATCTATGTATACTGTTTCACAAAGCAGCTGCGTACAGGTAGCGCTTTTTTTATTATCCTAAACCGATTCATCCCCCACTTCCACCTCGAAGCGTTAGCGTAGGTGGGAGAGCGTTCAAGTCCCATATCATTAAGGAGGGAATCGCTTGGCTAACGAACAGCGGCTCATTGAAGTCATTGCCGCCGAGCAGCAGCTGGCAGCAAAGCAAGTCGAAAACGTCATTGCGCTCCATCGAGAAGGAAACACGATCCCGTTTATCGCCCGCTACCGGAAAGAAATGACTGGGGCGCTCGATGAAGTGCAAATTCGTGAAGTGCTTGAGAGATGGGAGTATTTGCAGCATTTAGAGCAACGGAAAGAGGAAGTGATTCGCCTCATTGATGAGCAAGGGAAGTTGACGGGAGAGTTAAAGCGCGACATTCTTGAGGCCACGAAGTTGCAACAAGTCGAAGATTTATACCGCCCATATCGGCAAAAGCGGCGCACGAAAGCAACAATCGCAAAAGAGAGAGGGCTTGAACCCCTTGCCGAATGGCTCCTTTCGTGTCCACCGGCCCCAACTCCGGAACAACAGGCCGAAATGTTCGTCAACGAAGATAAAGGAGTCGCAACCGTTGAAGAGGCGCTTCAAGGTGCGAAAGATATCATCGCCGAAAAAGTGGCAGATGACGCTGCTCTTCGTCAATGGGTGCGCGACGAGACGCGGCGGAAAGGAACGATTGCTTCGGTTGCCAAAGCGCCGGAAAAGGACGAAAAGAGTGTGTACGAAATGTACTACGACTACGAGGAACCCCTCGCTAAAATCGTTCCGCACCGCGTGTTGGCGTTAAACCGCGGTGAAAAGGAAGAGGTGCTGCGCGTCTCGATCAAGGCGCCTGTTGAGGACATCATTCGCTATTTGCGGCGAAAAACAGTCGCTGATGAATCGTCCCCGGCCGCTCCCATCGTGGCAGAAGCGATCGAGGACGGATACAAGCGGCTGATGGAGCCTGCCATTGAACGCGACATCCGCAACGAGTTGACGGAGAAAGCGGAGGAGCGGGCCATCCATATTTTCGCTGAAAACTTGCGCAAACTGCTTCTCCAGCCGCCGCTCAAAGGAAAAACGGTGCTCGGCATCGACCCAGCCTATCGGACTGGGTGCAAGCTCGCCGTTGTCGACGAAACGGGGAAACTGCTTCGCATTGATGTGATCTATCCGCATCCGCCGCAAGAGCGAAAAGAAGAGGCGCGCGCGAAACTTCTTCGCCTGCTTGATGACTATCACGTTGATATGATCGCGATTGGCAACGGAACAGCATCTCGGGAAACCGAACAGTTTGTCGCCGACACGCTGAAGCATGTGCAACGCGATATCTTTTATTTGATTGTCAATGAAGCAGGAGCGAGCGTCTACTCTGCTTCCGACCTTGCACGCGCTGAGTTTCCCGACCTGCAAGTCGAAGAGCGGAGCGCCGTCTCGATCGCCCGCCGCGTCCAAGACCCGCTCGCCGAGCTTGTCAAAATCGATCCAAAATCGGTCGGCGTCGGCCAATACCAGCACGATGTGTCGCAAAAAAAGCTTGCCGAGTCGCTTCGTTTCGTCGTCGAGACGGTCGTCAATCAAGTCGGTGTCAACGTCAACACTGCCTCCGTCTCCCTGCTTCAGTACGTGTCCGGGCTCACGAAAACCGTTGCAGAAAACATCGTCAAGCGTCGCGAAGAGCAAGGGAAATTCCGCAACCGCGAAGAGCTGAAAACGATTCCTCGGCTCGGAGCGAAAACGTACGAGCAGTGCATCGGTTTTTTGCGCATCGTTGATGGCGACGAACCGCTTGACCGCACGCCGATTCACCCCGAGCGGTACGCGGAAGTGAAGCAACTGTTGCGTAAGTTAGGATTTACGACCGCCGCCATTGGCAGTGATGAACTGCGCCAGGCGCTGCAAGCCATCGAAGTCGAGATGGTGGCTGCCGAGCTCGGCATCGGAGAACTGACGTTGCGCGACATCATTGACGCGTTGTGCCGCCCAGAGCGCGATCCGCGCGACGAGCTGCCCAAGCCGCTATTACGCAAAGATGTGTTGAAGATGGAAGATTTGAAGCCAGGCATGGAGCTGGAAGGAACCGTGCGCAACGTCGTTGACTTCGGCGCCTTTGTCGACATTGGGGTCAAACAGGACGGGCTCGTGCACATTTCCAAACTAAGCAAACAATACGTGCGCCATCCACTCGATGTCGTTTCGGTCGGCGACGTCGTCAAAGTATGGGTCGAGCATGTCGATGTGGCGAAGGGAAGAATATCGCTGTCGATGGTGCCGCCGAAAGAGTGAAATGGAGAAAGCACTGCCTTAGGAGCAGTGTTTTCTCCGATAAAAAAACCAGCATTGGTTCAACAGTTTAATTTGCTCACGGTTTTTCTCATAGTAGGCTCGTCTCATCTGATTTTTCAGCCATGTAGGCAAAATCAGTCACCTCCCTGACAGTGGAAAGGTAATATATATGTATGTAATGGTGAATTGTCCTGTGCCAAAAGATGAAGGAGAGACCCGCCATGGACCAAAAGCAGCTGCAAGCCCTTGTCGAACAAATTTCCATTCGCGTGTTCGGCAAGCCGTTTCGCCATACCGCTTTCTTCAACCCTCGTTTGCGCACCACCGGCGGGCGCTACATGTTGCAAACGCACAACATTGAGCTCAATAAAAAACATTACGAGCAGTTCGGCGAGGAAGAATTGATCGCCATCATCAAACACGAGCTTTGCCATTACCACTTGCACCTTGAGGGAAAAGGCTACCGCCACCGCGACCGCGACTTCCGCGAACTGCTGCAAAAAGTGGGGGCGCCTCGCTATTGTCGTCCGCTTGCTCGAAATACAAAAGCGCCGAAAACGATCTACACATACATTTGCACGTCATGCGGCCTCACCTACCGCCGCAAAAGACGGATCAACATAGACCGTTATGTTTGCGGCCGCTGCCGAAGCAAGCTCAAACGATCCTAGACTTCCATGACAAAAAAATTTGGTTGCCATCGGAAGGATGAAAATATCTCTATGTCGAATATTACAGTTTTACACATTTTGAAGCTCAGGTATTTTCAGAGTAGATGCAATTTGAAACTTTAACATTTGCAGCTTTTCCATAGCCTCGGCATTTGATCGACTGTCGGGCGACTGAACAACGCCGCTTTCAGACCCATGCATGGGTCTGTGAAGCGGGTGGCTGTTCGGTCTTCCGTCACGCCTTGGTGTTCGTCAGTCGAGAAAATAGACAAGCTGCCTTTTCGTCAAGAATTGTTAAACTATAATGTCCAGTCAACGCCAATAATCAAACAAAACATTTTGCGAAAAAAGGTTGACAATCAGGATGATCGTGTGCTAAATTATAAAAGCCGTCGCTAAACGGCGGAAAACAGCAGAGGAAGTTGCGGGAAAACGTATTGACAAACGACAAGTTGCTCAATATAATAAACAATGTCGATTGTCAAACATCATTCCGCAATAGCTCAGCGACGAGCCTCACATCTTCGAATTGGCTGCGAGTTGCCTCGACGCATCTCGCTTCCTTGAATTAGCTGGCAGAGGAAGAGGCAACGAGCACATCGTAAAGATATGCATGACATATAATTTTTCATCATTCCGCAATAGCTCAGCGGTAGAGCAACCGGCTGTTAACCGGTAGGTCGTAGGTTCGAATCCTACTTGCGGAGCCATTTCTTTGGAGAAGTACCCAAGTGGCTGAAGGGGACGGTTTGCTAAACCGTTAGGTCGTGGCTTTACGGCGCGCGGGTTCAAATCCCGCCTTCTCCGCCACTCCAATACGTATATGCGTGGCCCGTTGGTCAAGTGGTTAAGACACCGCCCTTTCACGGCGGTAACACGGGTTCGAATCCCGTACGGGTCACTGAATAGCGCGGGGTGATCCCCGCGATTTGTGGTCCCGTAGTGTAGTGGTTAACATGCCTGCCTGTCACGCAGGAGATCGCGGGTTCGAGTCCCGTCGGGACCGCCATTGCACTAAATCGCTGGGCCATAGCCAAGCGGTAAGGCAACGGACTTTGACTCCGTGATGCGCTGGTTCGAATCCAGCTGGCCCAGCCATTTTTATGTGTTAAATACATGAGCCATTAGCTCAGTAACGAGCGCTGCATCTTCGAGCTCGCTGCGAGTTGCCTCGACGCACCGGGCTTCCTTGAAACAGCTGGTAGAGGAAGAGGCAGGTAGAGTTCATCAGTACTTAGAGTGTTATGATCACCATGAGCCATTAGCTCAGTAGGTAGAGCAACGAGCAAAGCATCTTCGGATTTGCTTCGAGTTGTCCCGACGCATCCGACATCTTCGAATATGCTAGCAGAGGAAGGGACATCGTTCACTGTGAGTGTATACCCAACCATGAGCCATTAGCTCAGTAACGAGCGCTGCATCTTCGAGTTTGCTTCGAGTTGCCTCGACGCACCTAGCTTCTTTGAATAGGCTGGCAGAGGAAGAGGCAGGTAGAGCTAGGTAGTACCTGGAGTGTATACCCAACCATGAGCCATTAGCTCAGTAGGTAGAGCATCTGACTTTTAATCAGAGGGTCGGAGGTTCGAGTCCTCCATGGCTCACCATATTAGCGGGTGTGGCGGAATTGGCAGACGCACCAGACTTAGGATCTGGCGCCTCACGGCGTGGGGGTTCAAGTCCCTCCACCCGCACTGATTAGTCAATATGCGGTCGTGGCGGAATGGCAGACGCGCTAGGTTGAGGGCCTAGTGGGGGCGACCCCGTGGAGGTTCAAGTCCTCTCGACCGCATTTTTTAGATAAACTATTGACAGCAACACAGCGAGTTGCTAAAATATAATCCGTCTCTTTGGTGCAATAATCTATTGCGCTCGTAGCTCAATTGGATAGAGCATCTGACTACGGATCAGAAGGTTAGGGGTTCGAATCCTCTCGAGCGCGCCATCATCGGGAAGTAGCTCAGCTTGGTAGAGCACATGGTTTGGGACCATGGGGTCGCAGGTTCAAATCCTGTCTTCCCGATTTTGTTGAACTAAATATTATGCGGGTGTAGTTTAGTGGTAAAACCTCAGCCACGAGCCTTCACTTCGCCGAATACGCTTCGAGTTGCCCCGACGCATCCAGCTTCTTTGAATCGGCTGGCAGAGGAAGGGGCATGAAAGATTGTGATGGGTGTTTCATCAAAAATTATGCGGGTGTAGTTTAGTGGTAAAACCTCAGCCTTCCAAGCTGATGTCGTGGGTTCGATTCCCATCACCCGCTCCATGAAGAGTCCATAGGATTATTTCGTTCCTTGAAAACTGAACGAAACGAAGCGCGACGAAAAGCGGAGGTCGTTTAGCGCCTTTGGTGCTGCGGCTGAAGCAAAAAGCCAATCAACTTTCTTTGGAGAGTTTGATCCTGGCTCAGGACGAACGCTGGCGGCGTGCCTAATACATGCAAGTCGAGCGGACCAAATCGGAGCTTGCTCTGGTTTGGTCAGCGGCGGACGGG